>NZ_JEXG01000219.1:0-302 GCF_000581275.1 Acinetobacter sp. 809848 | reverse complement strand
TTACCTGCCGGATCTGTTGCCGTTGCCTTTACTTCATCGCCATCTTCAAGGCCAGGATTCGGTACTGTCCAGCTACCATCTGGGCCTGCAACAACAGTCGCTGTAGTGCCATCCGGGAATGTCACAGTTACTGTTGAACCTGGTTCTGCCGTACCTGTAATCGGATCTGTACCATTGATTGGATCAATCTCTGGGGCTGCTGGTGCTACAGCATCAACAATCTCTGTTGCAGGTGGTGAGGTGTTACCTGCCGGATCTGTTGCCGTTGCCTTTACTTCATCGCCATCTTCAAGGCCAGGATT
>NZ_JEXG01000218.1:0-304 GCF_000581275.1 Acinetobacter sp. 809848 | reverse complement strand
AAGTACAACCACTGGCGGTGTGATGTCGGCAGAGACTGTGCCTGTACCTGGCAATGAAGTATTGCCTGCAGGGTCAGTGGCTGTTGCAGTCACGGTATCGCCATCCACCAGGTTACCCGGGTTTGGTACTGACCAGCTGCCATCTGTGCCTGCTACCACTGTTGTAGTGGTACCGTCAGGGAAGCTGACAGTCACTGTTGAACCAGCTTCTGCTGTACCGCTCACCGGGTCAGTCGCATTGATTGGATCAAGTACAGGTGCATTTGGCGCGGTGGTATCAATCGTCACCACTGCTGTATCTGTA
>NZ_JEXG01000217.1:0-308 GCF_000581275.1 Acinetobacter sp. 809848 | reverse complement strand
TTCCTGAAGACTTAAATGGCGACGGTATCTTGAATGCTGCAGAACTTGGTACAGACGGTACCTTCAATGCACAAGTGGCGTTGGGACCAGATGCAATCGATGGCACAGTGGTGAATGTTAACGGTACCAACTACACCGTGACTGCAGCTGACCTTGCGAATGGCTTCATCACAGCAACTCTGGATGCAACAGCAGCAGATCCTGTGACTGGTCAGATTGTGATTCATGCTGAGGCTGTAGATGCACAAGGTAACCTTGATGTTGCAGATGCAGATATCACCGTGACTGTAGATACCTTGCCTGCAGAC
>NZ_JEXG01000216.1:0-324 GCF_000581275.1 Acinetobacter sp. 809848 | reverse complement strand
TAGGATCCCTTGTCATTTTAATTTGACTGCTCGAATACTACATTGGCTTATGGCAGTAGCGATTTTGGCCATGCTATTTATTGGTGTGGGAATGACAACCTCAATCACTTGGCGTCCGTGGTTAATCGATATCCATCGTCCTTTAGGAATCGCAATCTTATTATTGGTCATCATTAGATTAATAAATCGACTCTATTTTCCAATTCCCCCTTTGCCGCCGACTGTACCGCGCTGGCAGGCGTTTATGGCCCATGCATCACATTGGCTGCTTTATATTTTGATGTTTAGTTTGCCATTGCTCGGATGGGCAACGCTATCGGCAGG
>NZ_JEXG01000215.1:0-329 GCF_000581275.1 Acinetobacter sp. 809848 | reverse complement strand
GTTATAGTTAATCCCTGCCCTAAAAATCTCATCTGCCAGTGCGCTGTAGTTCAGGTAGTTCTGTGACTCGGGATTAATCTGGTTATCTTTTAAATATCTCACTTGAGATACACGAGCTAGGTCAAAATAGTTATCAAATACTTTGCGGTAACTGGTGTTAAATGAAATATTTTTACTGATGCGCCCTTCTAAACCGACTAAAGCAGAATAACCGTTTTCATCTTTATACTGGCTCGCTGCAATGTCAGCATTGATCACGCCAATCCCCAAAACATTCTTGGCAAATCCTGTGCCTAGGTTCGATAACCCATCTGTTGAAGCTTCTGCTC
>NZ_JEXG01000214.1:0-330 GCF_000581275.1 Acinetobacter sp. 809848 | reverse complement strand
AGATATCACCGTGACTGTAGATACCTTGCCTGCAGACCTGATCGGTGCGATCACGATTCCTGAAGACTTGAATGGCGACGGTATCTTGAATGCAGACGAGCTAGGCACAGACGGTACCTTCAATGCACAAGTGGCGTTGGGACCAGATGCAATCGATGGCACAGTAGTGAATGTGAACGGTACTAACTACACCGTGACAGCAGCTGACCTTGCAAACGGCTTCATCACTGCAGCGATTCCTGTCACAGGCGAAGGCCCTGTGACCATCCATGCAGAAGCAGTGGATGCACAAGGTAACCTTGATGTTGCAGATGCAGATATCACCGTGAC
>NZ_JEXG01000213.1:0-330 GCF_000581275.1 Acinetobacter sp. 809848 | reverse complement strand
GACATCACACCGCCGGTGGTTGCACTTGATGATGTGTTGACGAACGACAGCACACCAGCACTCACTGGTACAGTGAACGATCCGACAGCAACAGTGGTTGTGAACGTGGATGGTATTGACTATCCGGCAGTGAACAATGGTGACGGCACCTGGACGCTTGCAGACAATACACTTCCTGCATTAACTGATGGTCCACATACCATTACCGTGACGGCAACTGATGCTGCAGGCAATGCAGGTACCGATACAGCAGTGGTGACCATTGATACCACCGCACCAAATGCACCTGTACTTGATCCAATCAATGCAACTGACCCAGTGAGCGGTACA
>NZ_JEXG01000212.1:0-334 GCF_000581275.1 Acinetobacter sp. 809848 | reverse complement strand
TCACCAGCAAGCTAGGTCGGCTATATTACTCTTAATCTCTTAAAAGTCAACAGGTAATTTCGATATTTTTAAAACTTATCTCTCAAACCAACTTACCATCAAATTCATCACTTAAAGCAACCAACTTAATCACAAGTAACTGTTTTTCAACAAGTTTCTATCTGCATCACCGCCGATGGATGTGCATTATAGACCATTACATTCCCTTTGCAACCTTTTTTTTAAATCAATATCATCAACTGGATACTTTTTAAGCTTTTTAGCATTTTATCTATATTATTTGATCAATTTTACATTGATAATAGGTTATCAATTTTGTATTAAAACATATCTC
>NZ_JEXG01000211.1:0-338 GCF_000581275.1 Acinetobacter sp. 809848 | reverse complement strand
GCATTGATTGGATCAAGTACAGGTGCATTTGGTGCTGTGGTATCAATCGTCACCACTGCTGTATCTGTACCTGCATTGCCTGCTGCATCTGTTGCCGTCACGGTAATGGTGTGTGGGCCATCAGTTAACGCAGGCAGTGTATTGTCTGCAAGCGTCCAGGTGCCGTCACCATTGTTCACTGCCGGATAGTCAACACCATCCACGTTCACAACCACTGTTGCTGTCGGATCGTTCACTGTACCAGTGAGTGCTGGTGTGCTGTCGTTCGTGAGTACATCATCCAGCGCAACCACCGGCGGTGTGATGTCTGCAGAGACTGTGCCTGTACCTGGCAATGA
>NZ_JEXG01000210.1:0-341 GCF_000581275.1 Acinetobacter sp. 809848 | reverse complement strand
GCGATCGTCATCATCATCGTCATCACGGCTGCGGCCACGGCCTCGTCCGCCTGAACGGCCTCCGCGATCATCATCATCGTCGTCATCACGACTGCGACCACGACCTCGTCCACCTGAGCGACCACCGCGATCATCATCATCGTCGTCATCACGGCTGCGGCCACGGCCTCGTCCGCCTGAACGGCCTCCGCGATCGTCATCATCATCGTCATCACGGCTGCGGCCACGGCCTCGTCCGCCTGAACGGCCTCCGCGATCGTCATCATCATCGTCATCACGGCTGCGACCACGACCTCGACCACCTGAGCGACCACCGCGATCATCATCATCGTCGTCATCAC
>NZ_JEXG01000209.1:0-369 GCF_000581275.1 Acinetobacter sp. 809848 | reverse complement strand
GTTGCTGTCGGATCGTTCACTGTACCAGTGAGTGCTGGTGTGCTGTCGTTCGTCAACACATCATCAAGTACAACCACTGGCGGTGTGATGTCTGCAGAGACTGTGCCTGTACCTGGCAATGAAGTATTGCCTGCAGGGTCAGTCGCTGTTGCAGTCACGGTATCGCCATCCACCAGGTTACCCGGATTTGGTACTGACCAGCTGCCGTCTGTGCCTGCCACGACTGTTGCAGTGGTGCCATCAGGGAAGCTGACAGTCACTGTTGAACCCGCTTCTGCTGTACCGCTCACTGGGTCAGTTGCATTGATTGGATCAAGTACAGGTGCATTTGGTGCGGTGGTATCAATTGTATAAGTTTGTGTATCATTA
>NZ_JEXG01000208.1:0-375 GCF_000581275.1 Acinetobacter sp. 809848 | reverse complement strand
GTGCAAAAAGAACGTTTAAAAGAAAAAGTGGTCTCAATTGTTGAGTACGCCCAAGACACAAGCGCGGCTGATAAACTCAAACAGCTTTATTTCTTACATACCCATGTAGAGGGAATGTACTACCTCTTATTTAAAGCCATGTTTGAAACGAAACTGAGCTATCCAAAAGCCTATATCACCGCAGTGAGATATCGCACATGGCTGCTGAATGAAATCTATAGCCAGCTTATAAAACTCAAAACCGATGCGACTTTTCAAGATGCCAAACTATTTTTATATATGATTGAAGGCGCAATTATTCAGCTTTTAAGTTCAGATGGGGGAATCGATCGGGAAAAGGTGATAGATTTTTATATAATTTATGTCTAACAGAGA
>NZ_JEXG01000207.1:0-376 GCF_000581275.1 Acinetobacter sp. 809848 | reverse complement strand
TTATTAACTTCTGTGATTTAAGTATCACGGTATTAAGCATGACCTGACGAAGGCGTGTTTATTCATTAACAGATTGGCAAAATTGAGTCTGAAATAAATTGTTCACTCAATAACAAAGAGAGAAGAAGTAATTCTGATCTTAGAGTTAATTGAGAACTAGCAAATTAACTGAATCAAGCGTTTTGGTATATGAATTTAGATTGAAGCTGTACAGTGTTTAAGTACACAGGCAACAGATAGTAGTGATGAAGAATCGCACGGACAACACTCACTTGTAGGTGTTGACGACTGTTTGGGGTTGTATAGTCAAGTAATTAAGTGCATGTGGTGGATGCCTTGGCAGTCAGAGGCGATGAAAGACGTGATACTTAAATCA
>NZ_JEXG01000206.1:0-377 GCF_000581275.1 Acinetobacter sp. 809848 | reverse complement strand
CAGCACAGTAAGCAATAAGGAGAAATAACATGAGCTACCAGAAACTCAGCCGTGACCAGATTGCACAACGTGTGGCACAAGATATTCCCGATGGCGCCTATGTAAACCTAGGCATTGGCTTACCAACCAAGATCGCTAGTTACTTACCGAATGACAAAGATATTTTTCTTCATTCTGAAAATGGCCTATTGGCTTTTGGCCCACCGCCAGCTGCAGGTGAAGAAGATCCTGAACTGATTAATGCGGGTAAAGAGTTTGTGACCATACTTGAAGGCGGCAGCTTTTTCCACCATGGCGACTCATTTGCCATGATGCGTGGTGGTCACCTTGATATTGCAGTACTCGGTGCATTTCAGGTTGCTGCGAATGGTGACTTG
>NZ_JEXG01000205.1:0-384 GCF_000581275.1 Acinetobacter sp. 809848 | reverse complement strand
AGAAATATTCTTTGCAGAAATATCAACTGATGCCGCATTTGTGCCATTATTTTCAGAAACAGTCGTAATATACTTTTTCTTTAAACCACCCCATGATTTTTTCTTTTCAGTAGTTATTGATCGATCATAACTTTGCTCAATAGCTGCATCAAATAAAATACTTTTATTTGATTCTATTTTCACATCACCATTTTTTGATGTAATACCGGTAGCTTGTAAAACTAAGTTATCATCTTTAGTTTTACCTACAGTTCTAATGTTAACCCCTTTATCCCCATTAATAATAGAAGGGCTGACTAGTGTTCTGAAGCTATAATTCCCTTCACTTTCAGTACCTTTCTCATAAAAATCTGTATGACCATCAACAATAATACTTGCATTTAA
>NZ_JEXG01000204.1:0-388 GCF_000581275.1 Acinetobacter sp. 809848 | reverse complement strand
GCTGAATACCGTGAATTATTTCCAGTGAAGACAAAGAAACGCCGTTCAGCAAAGCAAGGTACAAGACAGCCAAGTGAAGGTGAGACGGTACTGGCAACACATTTGAGAGCATGCAAGATCAGTTTTGAGCAGGAATATAAATTCCATCCAAAACGCAAATGGAGAGCTGATTTTCTGATTACGGGAACAAAGATATTGATTGAGGTTGAAGGCGGTATCTGGAGCGGAGGACGTCACACAAGGGGAAAAGGTTACATCGGGGATATGGAGAAATATAACTCGGCAGCAATGATGGGTTTTACAGTTTTAAGGTTCAGTACAGAGCAAGTGAAGTCAGGTTTAGCGGTTCAGCAGATAGAGAAAATGGTGAGTGAAAGATGAGTGCAGC
>NZ_JEXG01000203.1:0-396 GCF_000581275.1 Acinetobacter sp. 809848 | reverse complement strand
TCTCCAACGTGCACCTGTAGAAAGGATTACAGTTTTCGATTCAAGTTTTGCACCGTTTTCAAGTTCAACCGCAACCAAGCCATTTGCAGTCTGGTTGGCACCCGTGATTTTGCTGACACGTTGCAGGTTCATGATATCGACATCATATTCACGAACATGGGCTTCCATCTCGGCAGCAAACTTAGGACCTTGCGTCTTTTGCACAGAAGTGAAGTTTTCAATGTCCATGGTGTCCATCACTTGACCACCGAAGCGTTCAGCCACGATACCAGTGTTAATGCCTTTACGTGCAGCATAGATCGCAGCCGTTGCACCCGCAGGACCGCCACCAATCACCAATACATCAAAAGCATCTTTAGCATTGAGTGCTGCCGCATCTTTTTCAGCTGAGTTGGT
>NZ_JEXG01000202.1:0-404 GCF_000581275.1 Acinetobacter sp. 809848 | reverse complement strand
GGCATAACGGCCGAATGGAGTACGGATGGCATCGATGATATAAGCGTTTTTTAATGTCATTCCCTACTTCCTTACCCTTGAGTCGCATCAATCAGAGTTGCACCCGTTAAAGCTTGTAGCTCATCAAAGCTAAGACCTTCCACTTTCTCAATCACCTTTAAACCATCTTTAGTCACGTCAATCACACATAGGTCGGTGTAAATACGGTCAACGCATTTTTTACCCGTAACCGGATAAGTTAGCTCAGCCACAATCTTCGGCTCACCTTGCTTGGTCACATGGTCTGTGGTGATAAATACTTTCTTGGCACCAACCGCCAAATCCATCGCACCACCCACAGCAGGAATTGCATCCGGTGCTCCCGTGTGCCAGTTGGCCAAGTCACCATTCGCAGCAACCTGAAA
>NZ_JEXG01000201.1:0-405 GCF_000581275.1 Acinetobacter sp. 809848 | reverse complement strand
TTTACCTACCTTTAAAGCTGCAGGTGGTTTGAGTGTACAAGTTCCAATAAGTGAAAAAGACGTTAATAAGGTGGAGCTACGTGATGCGATTCTTGATTTATCTAAAAAACCAGGAAATGAATATTTAAAAGAATTAGTGAATCGAAAAGATGTAGATTGGCAAAAAGTTTTACTAACTCAAAAAGACTGGGACTATAAATCACAAGGTTTAACAGCAGCTGGAGCTGCGATTATTGTTATTATTGTGACAATTCTTACGATGGGTTCAGGAACTGCTGCAGCGGCAGGTGCGGCTGGAGGAACAGCAGCAAGTGGGACTACAGTTGGTTTGGGCGCAAGTATGATTGGTTCAGCAGGCGTTACAACTGCAACAGTGGGAGGTGTTACAACAATTACAGGTGTTTC
>NZ_JEXG01000200.1:0-407 GCF_000581275.1 Acinetobacter sp. 809848 | reverse complement strand
TGGCAGGAAACAACAGTAGCTCAAAAAGATTTAACCGATGGTGTTTACCAATATAAAGCTATAGTTACAGACGTTGCAGGCAATACATCAGAAACCGCTATACAAAAAGTTGTTGTCGATACAACAGCACCACAAGTAGGTGAACTGACTTTATCTGATTTAAGTGATACAGGTGTTTCGGCAACTGATCAAATTACACAAGATAAAACTTTTGATTTAAAAATTAGTGGACAAGAAGTCAATAGCCAAATTACTTACTGGATATCGAAAGATGAAGGAAAGACATGGCAGGAAACGACAGTAAATCAAAAAGATTTGGCTGATGGTATTTATCAATTTAAAGCTGTAGTAACCGACGTTGCAGGCAACATATCTGAAACCAGTGTGCAAAAAGTCGTTGTGGATAC
>NZ_JEXG01000199.1:0-411 GCF_000581275.1 Acinetobacter sp. 809848 | reverse complement strand
CCGCAAGGTAATCTGGCGTGTCGTATTCAGGCAGCAGGTATGGGATTAGGCGCTGTGTTTACCCCAACTGGCTTTGGAACACTTTTAGCTGAAGGCAAAGAAACCCGTGAAATTGATGGTAAAGACTACGTACTTGAATATCCGATCAAGGCTGACTTTGCTTTGATTAAAGCCTACAAAGGCGATCGTTGGGGCAATCTGGTTTACCGTAAATCTGCACGTAACTTTGGCCCGATTATGGCCATGGCTGCTGATGTCACTATTGCTCAGGTTTCTGAAGTGGTTGAACTCGGTGGATTAGACCCTGAGCACATTATCACCCCAGGTATTTTTGTACAGCATGTTGTACAAGTAGCGCCAGCACAGTAAGCAATAAGGAGAAATAACATGAGCTACCAGAAACTCAGCCGT
>NZ_JEXG01000198.1:0-418 GCF_000581275.1 Acinetobacter sp. 809848 | reverse complement strand
ATCTTTCACTCACCATTTTCTCTATCTGCTGAACCGCTAAACCTGACTTCACTTGCTCTGTACTGAACCTTAAAACTGTAAAACCCATCATTGCTGCGGAGTTGTATTTCTCCATATCCCCTATATAGCCCTTGCCTCTTGTATGACGGCCTCCGCTCCAGATCCCGCCTTCGACCTCTACCAATATCTTTTTTCCCGTAATTAAAAAATCCGCCCGCCACTTACGTTTTGGATGAAATTTATATTCCTGCTCAAAACTGGTCTTGCATGCTCTCAAGTGTGTTGCTAGTACCATCTCACCTTCACTTGGGTGTCTGGTACCTTGCTTTACTGAACGGCGCTTCTTTGCCTTCACTGGAAATAATTCACGGTATTCAGCAAGGCTCATTGATGTCATTTAGAGTCACCATTCTTGATT
>NZ_JEXG01000197.1:0-450 GCF_000581275.1 Acinetobacter sp. 809848 | reverse complement strand
CTCAGCGGCATTCGTTCAGAAGAAGTCGATGGTAAGGGTTTTAACCAGCTACGTTTTGATGACACCACAGGGCAAATCAGTACCCAGCTGCAAAGCAGCCATGCCGCAAGTCAACTCAACTTAGGTAACTTAAGCCATCCAAAAGACAAACCAGAAAGCGAAGGCCGAGGTGAAGGTTTCGAGATACGAACAGACCAATGGGGGGCAGTTAGAGCAGGCAGCGGCTTACTCATTAGTACACATAAGCAGGATCAAGCTCAAGGTGTACACCTTGATGCAAATGAGGCCAAGCAACAAATCGAAGGCGGCCTCAACAATGCCAAGGCACTCAGTGAAGTTGCTAAAAATCAGCAAACTGACCCGTTAGAAAATTTAGAAAACCTAAAATCTTTTATTGAAAAACTTGAGCAGCAAGACAACGCAAAAGCTAAAACCTTTAAAGAGGCAATT
>NZ_JEXG01000196.1:0-471 GCF_000581275.1 Acinetobacter sp. 809848 | reverse complement strand
TATTGAACTCGGTGTTAAAGATTTAACCATTGTCAGCAACAATGCCGGTAATGGCGATTATGGTCTGGCTAAACTGCTTAAAGCCGGTTCGGTTAAAAAAGTCATCTGTTCTTTTCCGCGTCAGTCAGATTCTTATGTATTTGATGAACTGTACCGTGCTGGAAAGGTCGAGCTTGAAGTCGTACCGCAAGGTAATCTGGCGTGTCGTATTCAGGCAGCAGGTATGGGATTAGGCGCTGTGTTTACCCCAACTGGCTTTGGAACACTTTTAGCTGAAGGCAAAGAAACCCGTGAAATTGATGGTAAAGACTACGTACTTGAATATCCGATCAAGGCTGACTTTGCTTTGATTAAAGCCTACAAAGGCGATCGTTGGGGCAATCTGGTTTACCGTAAATCTGCACGTAACTTTGGCCCGATTATGGCCATGGCTGCGGATGTCACTATTGCTCAGGTTTCTGAAGTGGTTGA
>NZ_JEXG01000195.1:0-475 GCF_000581275.1 Acinetobacter sp. 809848 | reverse complement strand
TGATCTGTGGTGATAAATACTTTCTTGGCACCAACCGCCAAATCCATCGCACCACCCACAGCAGGAATCGCATCCGGTGCCCCCGTGTGCCAGTTGGCCAAGTCACCATTCGCAGCAACCTGAAATGCACCGAGTACTGCAATATCAAGGTGACCACCACGCATCATGGCAAATGAGTCGCCATGGTGGAAAAAGCTGCCGCCTTCAAGTATGGTCACAAACTCTTTACCCGCATTAATCAGTTCAGGATCTTCTTCACCTGCAGCTGGCGGTGGGCCAAAAGCCAATAGGCCATTTTCAGAGTGAAGAAAAATATCTTTATCGTCAGGTAAGTAACTAGCGATCTTGGTTGGTAAGCCAATGCCTAGGTTTACATAGGCGCCATCGGGAATATCTTGTGCCACACGTTGTGCAATCTGGTCACGGCTGAGTTTCTGGTAGCTCATGTTATTTCTCCTTATTGCTTACTGTGCTG
>NZ_JEXG01000194.1:0-482 GCF_000581275.1 Acinetobacter sp. 809848 | reverse complement strand
TTGGCATAGTTTTACCGTTATAAATTCTTGTTGTTTGTAAATGAGATAAAAAAAGCCTGTGCCCCTTTTGGGAGAAAAAAAGGCACAGCAAAGCCGTAAAGACTGTGCTTGGCACATCTCAAGTTTGTTGTAGCTAAGTTTTAATTAAAAATGACTTTAAGCCTGAAAACCTTAGGGCGTTCAAGCTGCTTTAATTTTTAAGCTGTGTCGTTATAGCTTTTGGCATTGAGAGCCAAGAAATAATGGATGTACAAAGCCAACTCCTTTTTATTGGGAGTTCTGCCGACATTAAAATTATGGTGGCAGAACGAGAAAGGGTTCGCGGACTGGTGAAAGATATAACCAGCACACCCGAAGGTGTCCCTCTCCCGTCCTACCGCTACGGGAGGGAACGAGGAGTTTACACATAAGAGTATCCCTCAGACGGAATAACTCTGATGCGATCTTTCATCTCGGTCTGCTAAAACCGACTGGCAATGTGG
>NZ_JEXG01000193.1:0-483 GCF_000581275.1 Acinetobacter sp. 809848 | reverse complement strand
TTCACGCACACCTTCGAGCTCACGAATCTGGGAAATAAAACTACCGGTAGACTTTGAACGGTCTTTATTTCTGATGCGTAAGGCATGACCAAATACACGATCAGATACCCGCAAGTCAGCACGTTTACCAATAATATCGGATAAATAAACTCTAGCTACACGTAAAGTAAACTCAAAAATAGCAGCAATGAGCACACCACCTGCCAACACCCATAAAGTCGGGATAGACTGAGATGGTACAACACGGTCATACACTTGCATTGAGAAAATAATGGTTGCCAGTGCCAATACGTTGGCAATCAGTGAGGCAAACATAATATCAACGTAGCGTTTCCAGTCTCTTAAAACAATCGACCAGAACCAGCTTGCTTCGTATGGTTTGATATATTCATCAATACGCGCATCGGGAATTGAAGTTTCAGGACGTAGGATGTAGACATTCTTAATTGTTGTTTTTAAGACATCTAAGCTTAAATTTTGGGA
>NZ_JEXG01000192.1:0-503 GCF_000581275.1 Acinetobacter sp. 809848 | reverse complement strand
GTGGCTGAACGCTTCGGTGGTCAAGTGATGGACACCATGGACATTGAAAACTTCACTTCTGTGCAAAAGACGCAAGGTCCTAAGTTTGCTGCCGAGATGGAAGCCCATGTTCGTGAATATGATGTCGATATCATGAACCTGCAACGTGTCAGCAAAATCACGGGTGCCAACCAGACTGCAAATGGCTTGGTTGCGGTTGAACTTGAAAACGGTGCAAAACTTGAATCGAAAACTGTAATCCTTTCTACAGGTGCACGTTGGAGAGAAATGAATGTACCGGGTGAGCAAGAATACCGTACCCGTGGTGTTGCGTACTGCCCACACTGTGATGGTCCATTGTTCAAAGGCAAACGTGTTGCCGTGATTGGTGGCGGTAACTCAGGTGTTGAAGCAGCGATTGACCTTGCAGGGATTGTTGAGCATGTCACTCTGGTTGAATTCGATACCAAACTTCGTGCAGACCAAGTGTTGCAAAACAAATTGCATAGCTTGCCAAACACCAC
>NZ_JEXG01000191.1:0-515 GCF_000581275.1 Acinetobacter sp. 809848 | reverse complement strand
TATTTACTTCTTGTCCGCTAATCTTTAAATCAAAAGCTTTATCTTGCGTAATTTGATCAGTTGCTGAAATGCCCGTATCAGTCAAAGCAGCTAAAGTCAGTTCACCTGCTTGCGGCGCTGTTGTATCCACAACGACTTTTTGCACACTGGTTTCAGATATGTTGCCTGCAACGTCGGTTACTACAGCTTTAAATTGATAAATACCATCAGCCAAATCTTTTTGATTTACTGTCGTTTCCTGCCATGTCTTTCCTTCATCTTTCGATATCCAGTAAGTAATTTGGCTATTTACTTCTTGTCCGCTAATCTTTAAATCAAAAGCTTTATCTTGCGTAATTTGATCAGTTGCTGAAATGCCCGTATCAGTCAAAGCAGCTAAAGTCAGTTCACCTGCTTGCGGCGCTGTTGTATCCACAACGACTTTTTGCACACTGGTTTCAGATATGTTGCCTGCAACGTCGGTTACTACAGCTTTGTAAAGATAACTTCCATCCACTAAATCTTTTTGAGCGACC
>NZ_JEXG01000190.1:0-525 GCF_000581275.1 Acinetobacter sp. 809848 | reverse complement strand
TTGAGCTACTGTTGTTTCCTGCCAACTCTTTCCATCATCTTTCGATATCCAGTAAGTAATTTGGCTATTTACTTCTTGTCCGCTAATCTTTAAATCAAAAGCTTTATCTTGCGTAATTTGATCAGTTGCTGAAATGCCCGTATCAGTCAAAGCAGCTAAAGTCAGTTCACCTGCTTGCGGCGCTGTTGTATCCACAACGACTTTTTGCACACTGGTTTCAGATATGTTGCCTGCAACGTCGGTTACTACAGCTTTATATTGATAAACACCATCGACCAAATCTTTTTGAGCTACTGTTGTTTCCTGCCATGTCTTTCCTTCATCTTTCGATATCCAGTAAGTAATTTGGCTATTGACTTCTTGTCCACTAATTTTTAAATCAAAAGTTTTATCTTGTGTAATTTGATCAGTTGCCGAAACACCTGTATCACTTAAATCAGATAAAGTCAGTTCACCTACTTGTGGTGCTGTTGTATCGACAACAACTTTTTGTATAGCGGTTTCTGATGTATTGCCTGCAACGTC
>NZ_JEXG01000189.1:0-527 GCF_000581275.1 Acinetobacter sp. 809848 | reverse complement strand
GTTTCCTGCCATGTCTTTCCTTCATCTTTCGATATCCAGTAAGTAATTTGGCTATTGACTTCTTGTCCACTAATTTTTAAATCAAAAGTTTTATCTTGTGTAATTTGATCAGTTGCCGAAACACCTGTATCACTTAAATCAGATAAAGTCAGTTCACCTACTTGTGGTGCTGTTGTATCGACAACAACTTTTTGTATAGCGGTTTCTGATGTATTGCCTGCAACGTCGGTTACTACAGCTTTATATTGATAAACACCATCGACCAAATCTTTTTGAGCTACTGTTGTTTCCTGCCAACTCTTTCCATCATCTTTCGATATCCAGTAAGTAATTTGGCTATTTACTTCTTGTCCGCTAATCTTTAAATCAAAAGCTTTATCTTGCGTAATTTGATCAGTTGCTGAAATGCCCGTATCAGTCAAAGCAGCTAAAGTCAGTTCACCTGCTTGCGGCGCTGTTGTATCCACAACGACTTTTTGCACACTGGTTTCAGATATGTTGCCTGCAACGTCGGTTACTACAGCTTT
>NZ_JEXG01000188.1:0-528 GCF_000581275.1 Acinetobacter sp. 809848 | reverse complement strand
TGCAATCAGGTTCTTTTGCGTAGTCAGGTTAATGCTATCACCAGCAGTTTGACTTAACTGACCATCTGCGCTGAGGTGAATGTCCTCGTTACTAGCTAAAGCGATACTGTTAGTTGCCGTTAATATCATCAAAGCTTGCTTAAAAGCAGCAGCTTTGTCTTGATCTTTTTCTTCAATTTGCTCTATGAACGTTTTTAGATTCTCAAGCATTTCCAATGGGTCAGTTTGCTGATTTTTAGCAACTTCACTGAGTGCCTTGGCATTGTTGAGGCCGCCTTCGATTTGTTGCTTGGCCTCATTTGCATCAAGGTGTACACCTTGAGCTTGATCCTGCTTATGTGTACTAATGAGTAAGCCGCTGCCTGCTCTAACTGCCCCCCATTGGTCTGTTCGTATCTCGAAACCTTCACCTCGGCCTTCGCTTTCTGGTTTGTCTTTTGGATGGCTTAAGTTACCTAAGTTGAGTTGACTTGCGGCATGGCTGCTTTGCAGCTGGGTACTGATTTGCCCTGTGGTGTCATCAAAACG
>NZ_JEXG01000187.1:0-531 GCF_000581275.1 Acinetobacter sp. 809848 | reverse complement strand
GCGTGGAACCCCCACATCTACTGAAAACTCATTAATACCTTTTGCCAGAATCTTGGATGAAAAATAGTACGGCTTTTTGGTAATGCTCTGCTGACCCGTTGCATCTGTGGTCACCAGTGTGACTTCATTTCCTGAAATAAACGGAAGCTGTTTAATATCAAAGGGACCTGATGGCACTAGACCTGAATAAATCTTTTGCTGGTTGACGTATAAATCTAGGGTTGAAGGCAATGCTGCCGAGCCAGAGAATTGAGGGAGTGCCGAAGTGACAATATCCCCGCGTTGGCTATAAGCACTCGACCACTGAAAACCGGCCAGACGGACACTGCTTCCCCAATCCGGGCTATTAGAAATAAAGTCCCCTAGGGTATATATCCTGATCTTTTCAGGGTCAACATATTGCCACTTACTTTCTAGGCGCACCCACTTTTCATGGCTATAACTATTTTCATTACTACCGTTATATAAAACGCCTGAAGAAAAGTTACCGATTGCGCTATTAAAGATCCCTTCTGCCGTACCTGAGAAAAC
>NZ_JEXG01000186.1:0-534 GCF_000581275.1 Acinetobacter sp. 809848 | reverse complement strand
CGGTTGAGCTAGCTTCAAAGTAAAATTATTATCTTGCGTAATTTGATCTGTTGCTGAAACACCCGTATCGCTTAAATCAGATAAAGTTAATTCACCTGCTTGCGGCGCTGTTGTATCGACAACAACTTTTTGTATAGCGGTTTCTGATGTATTGCCTGCAACGTCTGTAACTATAGCTTTATATTGGTAAACACCATCGGTTAAATCTTTTTGAGCTACTGTTGTTTCCTGCCATGTCTTTCCTTCATCTTTCGATATCCAGTAAGTAATTTGGCTATTTACTTCTTGTCCGCTAATCTTTAAATCAAAAGCTTTATCTTGCGTAATTTGATCAGTTGCTGAAATGCCCGTATCAGTCAAAGCAGCTAAAGTCAGTTCACCTGCTTGCGGCGCTGTTGTATCCACAACGACTTTTTGCACACTGGTTTCAGATATGTTGCCTGCAACGTCGGTTACTACAGCTTTAAATTGATAAATACCATCAGCCAAATCTTTTTGATTTACTGTCGTTTCCTGCCATGTCTTTCCTTCATC
>NZ_JEXG01000185.1:0-543 GCF_000581275.1 Acinetobacter sp. 809848 | reverse complement strand
TGTAAAACCCATCATTGCTGCCGAGTTATATTTCTCCATATCCCCGATGTAACCTTTTCCCCTTGTGTGACGTCCTCCGCTCCAGATACCGCCTTCAACCTCAATCAATATCTTTGTTCCCGTAATCAGAAAATCAGCTCTCCATTTGCGTTTTGGATGGAATTTATATTCCTGCTCAAAACTGGTCTTGCATGCTCTCAAGTGTGTTGCTAGTACCATCTCACCTTCACTTGGGTGTCTGGTACCTTGCTTTACTGAACGGCGCTTCTTTGCCTTCACTGGAAATAATTCACGGTATTCAGCAAGGCTCATTGATGTCATTTAGAGTCACCATTCTTGATTGCTTGCTCGATTGCCTTATCCAATTGAAGTAGCTCATTGTAGTCAGTGTTAGATAACCCACTACGGTTGTATTTGCCTCGTAATTTGTCACGACGAGCAATCGCTTTTTCTAAATCGAAGTTTTCATGAGTATTCATGCTGCCCCCTGCAATGAGCCTTTGAACCCGACTTGCTTGAGATACGGTTCCCATTGTTTGGCCT
>NZ_JEXG01000184.1:0-552 GCF_000581275.1 Acinetobacter sp. 809848 | reverse complement strand
GCATTGATTGGATCAAGTACAGGTGCATTTGGTGCGGTGGTATCAATTGTATAAGTTTGTGTATCATTAACAGTGCTGCTATTACCTACTGCATCAGTAAAGGTTACTTTGGCATCAATTGTTTTATCTGCATCCGCTGTTAAACCACTACCCGGCACACTTACTGTCCATGTACCTGCTGCACTGTCTACAGTTGCATTATAAGTTATCCCATTAATAACAACTGTAACGGCTGTAGTAGCCGCATCTGAAGGAACGTTTTTCAATACACCAGTAATCGTGACATTGCCAGCCGCTTCTGATGCATTAACCACATTATCAGCTGTTACTGAATCAACAGCAAAGTTAACACCATCCGTATTTGGACCAACTGCATCAACAATAGCTGTTCCTGGTCCTGATGTATTGCCAGCAGGGTCTGTTGCTACAGCTGTAACTTCATCGCCATCATTCAGACCAGGGTTTGGTACAGTCCAAGTACCATCCGGTCCTGCTACAACACTTGCCGTACTACCATCCGGATAAGTCACAGTTACTGTTGAACCAGGTTCT
>NZ_JEXG01000183.1:0-557 GCF_000581275.1 Acinetobacter sp. 809848 | reverse complement strand
TTTTCGGCTACCCCACCTATAGCAGGGTTAAAACAGGAGGCGGGTCTTGTTTAGAGATATGAGGGGACTTATAAGAATTGGACCAATAATATTGTTGTTTTGGCTCAGATGACTGTATTAACGGTGAAACAAGTTTTTCTTGTGCTTCTACAATCACAACATGAAAACATGAAGGCAAATGGTCATGATGATCGGACAAGTTTAAGGGAGCTTTATGAGTCCCTACGATATCTGTCTTTTCCGTATGGCTATGCTGTGAAGCTTCATAACTCAACGCTGCATGATGACCAAAATGATGTAATGCCTTTTCCTGATTTTCATGGGCGCAAAATGCCGCTGCCACATTCCATAAACTTTGGAATATAAGCAAACAGAATAAGACGGACATGAAAAGTGCAGAACGTGGCAACAGCACACCATTAAACTAAGAAGTTGAACAAAGCCACTATAGCAGGCAGTGGGCATGTAATAAAATTACAAAATGATTTTTGGTTAATTTATCGCTGTTTTAAAAAAGTTTTTTCTTTAGAAAAATTAATTTCCTGTTTTGAGTTCCT
>NZ_JEXG01000182.1:0-567 GCF_000581275.1 Acinetobacter sp. 809848 | reverse complement strand
ACACGAGCTAGGTCAAAATAGTTATCAAATACTTTGCGGTAACTGGTGTTAAATGAAATATTTTTACTGATGCGCCCTTCTAAACCGACTAAAGCAGAATAACCGTTTTCATCTTTATACTGGCTCGCTGCAATGTCAGCATTGATCACGCCAATCCCCAAAACATTCTTGGCAAATCCTGTGCCGAGATTGGACAGGCCATCTGTCGAAGCCTCTGCACCGCCGCTTAAAGTCAGTGAGTTACTGTAGCCATATCGGATCGCACCTGAGGCAAAGGTGGCATCGTCATAATCATTTGAATAGAGTCCATAGTTGTAGCGTGGAACCCCCACATCTACTGAAAACTCATTAATACCTTTTGCCAGAATCTTGGATGAAAAATAGTACGGCTTTTTGGTAATGCTCTGCTGACCCGTTGCATCTGTGGTCACCAG
This sequence comes from Acinetobacter sp. 809848, assembly GCF_000581275.1. Taxonomy (NCBI): domain Bacteria; kingdom Pseudomonadati; phylum Pseudomonadota; class Gammaproteobacteria; order Moraxellales; family Moraxellaceae; genus Acinetobacter; species Acinetobacter sp. 809848. Next base: position 133 of record NZ_JEXG01000182.1, on the reverse strand, counting down.
TGTGACTTCATTTCCTGAAATAAACGGAAGCTGTTTAATATCAAAGGGACCTGATGGCACTAGACCTGAATAAATCTTTTGCTGGTTGACGTATAAATCTAGGGTTGAAGGCAATGCTGCCGAGCCAGAGAAT
>NZ_JEXG01000181.1:0-568 GCF_000581275.1 Acinetobacter sp. 809848 | reverse complement strand
GCAATCACCAAATTCGCTTCACCAGCCTTAATGGCACGAGCAGCAATGGCAATCGCATCGAGTGAAGAACCACATAGACGATTAATGGTGGTTGCGGGCACCTGATACGGTAAACCTGCAAGTAGTGCTGACATACGACCGACATTACGGTTATCTTCACCGGCTTGGTTGGCACAGCCATAAATCACATCATCGACCTGTTCCCAATCTACATTTGGGTTACGCTGCATGAGCGCTTTAATCGGCACAGCACCAAGGTCATCGGCACGGACAGGTGCAAGGCCACTGGCATAACGGCCGAATGGAGTACGGATGGCATCGATGATATAAGCGTTTTTTAATGTCATTCCCTACTTCCTTACCCTTGAGTCGCATCAATCAGAGTTGCACCCGTTAAAGCCTGTAACTCATCAAAGCTAAGACCTTCAACTTTCTCAATCACCTTTAAACCATCTTTAGTCACGTCAATCACACATAGGTCGGTGTAAATACGGTCAACGCATTTTTTACCCGTAACCGGATAAGTTAGCTCAGCCACAATCTTCGGCTCACCTTGCTTGGTCACATG
>NZ_JEXG01000180.1:0-577 GCF_000581275.1 Acinetobacter sp. 809848 | reverse complement strand
TGACTCTGATTCTGATAGCGACTCTGACTCTGACAGTGACTCTGATTCTGATAGCGACTCTGACTCTGACTCTGACAGTGACTCTGACTCTGACAGTGACTCGGATTCTGACAGCGACTCGGACTCTGACAGCGACTCGGACTCTGACAGTGACTCGGATTCTGACAGTGACTCCGACTCTGACAGCGACTCAGACTCTGACAGTGACTCGGATTCTGACAGCGACTCGGACTCTGACAGTGACTCGGATTCTGATAGCGACAGTGATTCTGACTCTGACAGCGACTCAGACTCTGATAGCGATTCTGACAGTGACTCGGATTCTGACAGTGACTCCGACTCTGACAGCGACTCGGACTCTGACAGTGACTCGGATTCTGACAGCGACTCCGACTCTGACAGTGACTCGGACTCTGACAGTGACTCGGATTCTGACAGCGACTCTGACTCCGACAGCGACTCTGACTCTGACAGTGACTCAGACAGCGATTCTGACTCGGACTCTGATAGCGACTCGGATTCTGACAGCGACTCTGATTCCGACAGTGACTCAGACAGCGACTCGGACTCTGACAGC
>NZ_JEXG01000179.1:0-585 GCF_000581275.1 Acinetobacter sp. 809848 | reverse complement strand
TGAAACTTCGTTCATGTGGTTCCACTGGTTCTGAAAGCGAGACTCAGCACGTAATAGCTTAATGTCTTCGATGCCCTGTACCGCTTCAACAAGAATGGCGTTACGGATTGAAGACTCTCTCATACCCTCTTGCGCGAGTTGCGCTAGCTTTTTCTGTGCCAGAATACCCGGCAAAAGCATAAGTGGCACAACTAGCAGCATCACCCAAAACAGTTTTCCACCGATAATCGCAAAAATGATCAGGAATAGGAAAAAGAATGGGAAATCGGCAATTGCACTAATGGTGGTTGAAGTCACCAGTTCACGCACACCTTCGAGCTCACGAATCTGGGAAATAAAACTACCGGTAGACTTTGAACGGTCTTTATTTCTGATGCGTAAGGCATGACCAAATACACGATCAGATACCCGCAAGTCAGCACGTTTACCAATAATATCGGATAAATAAACTCTAGCTACACGTAAAGTAAACTCAAAAATAGCAGCAATGAGCACACCACCTGCCAACACCCATAAAGTCGGGATAGACTGAGATGGTACAACACGGTCATACACTTGCATTGAGAAAATAATGGTTGCCAGTGC
>NZ_JEXG01000178.1:0-590 GCF_000581275.1 Acinetobacter sp. 809848 | reverse complement strand
TTTCAGGTTGCTGCGAATGGTGACTTGGCCAACTGGCACACGGGGGCACCGGATGCGATTCCTGCTGTGGGTGGTGCGATGGATTTGGCGGTTGGTGCCAAGAAAGTATTTATCACCACAGATCATGTGACCAAGCAAGGTGAGCCGAAGATTGTGGCTGAGCTGACTTATCCGGTTACGGGTAAGAAATGTGTGGATCGTATTTACACTGACCTATGTGTGATTGACGTGACTAAAGATGGTTTGAAGGTGATTGAGAAAGTTGAAGGTCTTAGCTTTGATGAGTTACAGGCTTTAACGGGTGCAACTCTGATTGATGCGACTCAAGGGTAAGGAAGTAGGGAATGACATTAAAAAACGCTTATATCATCGATGCCATCCGTACTCCATTCGGCCGTTATGCCAGTGGCCTTGCACCTGTCCGTGCCGATGACCTTGGTGCTGTGCCGATTAAAGCGCTCATGCAGCGTAACCCAAATGTAGATTGGGAACAGGTCGATGATGTGATTTATGGCTGTGCCAACCAAGCCGGTGAAGATAACCGTAATGTCGGTCGTATGTCAGCACTACTTGCAGGTTTACCGTATCAG
>NZ_JEXG01000177.1:0-604 GCF_000581275.1 Acinetobacter sp. 809848 | reverse complement strand
TATTACCGAAGCAAGCCAAGGGCAAAGTGACGGCTCACTCACCATTTATAATCTCACCTTAAAAGACCCGACTACACTCTGGCATAAACGCCGTAATAGCCGCGTGTTTATGAACAAAAGCGTGCGCGATATTAGCGAAATTCTGTTTAAAGAATGGCAGGGTAAAAGCCCGTTATTTGCCGCAAGCTTAACCCTCGACACATCTGGTTTAAGCAAAGACTACGATGTGCGTCCATTTGTGATGCAGTCTAACGAAAGCGATTATGACTTTTTAACCCGTTTGTGGCGTAGTGAAGGCATTAACTGGCTGGTCGATGAATCACAGCTTTTTGTCGCTGACCCGAATGCTTCCATTCAGCCACAAGTGTTACGTTTAATTGATGATAACCAAAACTATCAGGCACTTGAACGTCGTAGCCTGCGCTACCAACGTAGCAGTGCGACAGAACAGTTTGATACCATTACCCAAGTCAAGGCAGAGCGCCGCTTACAACCGACTTCGGTTCATGTGCAACGCTGGCAAGCCGATGCCCTACAACAAGAAGAAGGCAGTGGCAGCGTACAAGGCACACAAAAGCACAGCGAACACTATGACAATGCCAGC
>NZ_JEXG01000176.1:0-609 GCF_000581275.1 Acinetobacter sp. 809848 | reverse complement strand
GCATTATTTTCATGTGCATCCTGATCTCGCTCAACATAACCACCCCAGCCAAATGAACCAATTTGGGGTGCTGATAATCCGAATATTTCTTGGCGATACCGTAGGCTACCGCTGTCACTAGAAACACTCATGATCGCATTCACTTTACTGGACGGGGTATATCTCAGCGCAAAGTAAACTCCATAGTCCTTATGATTTTCATAATCTTTATACGCTGATGCATAAAAACCCCAGTTCTTGTCCAGACTTCCACTTAAATTGGTAGACAGTAACTTGTAAGAGTTGTCGCTATATTTGATCTGGTTATAGCCCAGATAAACCCCATAGCCTGCATAAAAGTTATAGTTAATCCCTGCCCTAAAAATCTCATCTGCCAGTGCGCTGTAGTTCAGGTAGTTCTGTGACTCGGGATTAATCTGGTTATCTTTTAAATATCTCACTTGAGATACACGAGCTAGGTCAAAATAGTTATCAAATACTTTGCGGTAACTGGTGTTAAATGAAATATTTTTACTGATGCGCCCTTCTAAACCGACTAAAGCAGAATAACCGTTTTCATCTTTATACTGGCTCGCTGCAATGTCAGCATTGATCACGCCAATCCCCAAA
>NZ_JEXG01000175.1:0-622 GCF_000581275.1 Acinetobacter sp. 809848 | reverse complement strand
TAATCGCTCGGGAAAAGATGTTGGATTGTTTTTTGTGATCTATTCATCATTAATTTTTATCCCTGCGGACGGTTTGGGGCAATAGATTGCAAAAGTTTTATATTAATTACTTAATAACCAAAATCCCTTACATTTTGTAATGATTAATTCATCATAATTCCTTAAAAGGCAAAAGATATAAGAATGCCTATAATAAAAGGGAAATAGGGATGACAAAATTTATAGCTATCGCAGAAAAGGTTTACGAAGAATTCGAGAAAAAAAATTTATTTTCTGAAAGCACTATTGAGCAGCTCAATAACTTAGTGAGTGCGATAAGAAAAGAGCTCAAGGGTTCTTCATGTAAACTAAAAAGTAATTACTTTGATTTCGAAGCGTGTTTAAACAAACCGCCCGATCAGTGCTTAGTTAAGTTAGATATCAGTTTAATGCCCAAATATAAAAATAAGCTTGAATACATTATGTGGTTAGCCAGCTTTATAGAAAGAATTACAGTTGGAGGCAGACCTAAGCTTCCACCACTCACTAGCTTGGTTCCTGCTGAATATCAAGCCAGACAAGAAGTTAAAGTTGATTTAGAAGAAGAAAAAAGAAAGTCAGAAGAAAGTGCCAATATGATTAG
>NZ_JEXG01000174.1:0-657 GCF_000581275.1 Acinetobacter sp. 809848 | reverse complement strand
TTTTGCACAGAAGTGAAGTTTTCAATGTCCATGGTGTCCATCACCTGACCACCGAAGCGTTCAGCCACAATACCCGTGTTAATACCTTTACGTGCCGCATAGATTGCAGCTGTTGCACCCGCAGGACCACCACCAATCACCAACACATCAAAAGCATCTTTGGCATTGAGTGCTGCTGCATCTTTTTCAGCTGAGTTGGTGTCGAGTTTTGCCACAATCTCTTCAAGGGTCATACGACCTTGGCCAATGTGTTCGTTGTCTTGGAATACCATTGGCACAGCCATGATTTTGCGTTGTTCCACTTCATCTTGGAAGAATGAACCGTCAATCATGGTTGCTGTGGTGTTCGGGTTATAAATGGCAATCAGGTTAAGCGCCTGTACCACGTCCGGACAGTTATGACAGCTAAGCGATACGAATACATCAAAGTTGGTTTTGAGATTTAAACCTTTAATCTGGTTAAGTACTTCATCCGACACTTTAGGTGCATAGCCAGAGACCTGTAAAAGCGCCAAGATCAAAGACGTAAACTCATGACCCATTGGTAAGCCTGCGAAGAATACACGAGGCTGTTCACCTACTTTAGCGACACCAAAGCTTGGACGACGTGTATTGTTTCCGTCAAAACGGGCAGTGACTTGGTCAGATAGTTCAGCA
>NZ_JEXG01000173.1:0-718 GCF_000581275.1 Acinetobacter sp. 809848 | reverse complement strand
AAATCTGGTGCTGGAGTTATACGAATTGCTTCCTCTTCTTCAGCTTGGTCAATAAAATCAGTTGGTGGGAATGGTCTGATCTGATCCATCTTCAATTCTCGCTAATTCGCTTTTTATCCAGTTGATTGCATAACTTGATTCAATTTGATGAGGTTCAAGACGCTCAAATTTAAAGCCTTTGTCTAAAGCAAGATCATATTTGCTTAGTGAATTTGCTATCTTTGTGCCACCGCGACCAACGGCCCAAGGACTGCCAGCAATTTCAATAAGTAGATTCAACTTCACAATATAAAAATCAAACCGCCAATTCTTAGTTGATTCAAATTGAAATTTTCTTCGGTATCCAATTCGATGTTCTTCTAATTCTTGGAATAAAGTTTCTTCAGCTTCTAAATATTTTTGTGTTGCCTTGGGTAAAGGCTTTGTTCTTGGTTTTCTTTTAATTTCTGATTTTTTGGTGAGGCTGGTGTATTGGCTGAGTTCCATTCAATGCCACCCTTAAATTTTTAATTTGCTCTTTCAGCCGAATCATTACATTGTCTAATGCGATTAATTCACTGTGTCTTAGACCTGATCGACTCAGGTTTTGATACTTAGACAACTCATTACAACAGCGTTCCAAGTCTTTTCTAGCCTATATTGTGTCTGTCATAACTTCCCTCTAGGCATTAAAAAAACCGCATTAAGCGAGTCGTAATTAAAAAATTAATATCTACAT
>NZ_JEXG01000172.1:0-765 GCF_000581275.1 Acinetobacter sp. 809848 | reverse complement strand
CATCCCTGCGTGCCCCCTCTGCGGTAGGACGGGAGAGGGACACCTTCGGGTGTGCTGGCGTCTAACCAGTCTGTCAACCTTCTCTCGTTCTGCCACCATAATTATTTGACAGTAATTCGGTAGAACTTCTTTAGACATGAGGAGTCCTCTATGCGTACTAATTCTTTTTCTTTATTGGCTTTTGCCAAATTCTCTCTACCCATACCGCTTAAAAAGTCTTTAAAACGATGTAATCGACTTTAGGTTTCTACATCTTAAGAATCTTTACGACTAAAACATAGCAACAATAAACCAGAGATAGGTGAGCACACCATTATGGTGCAGCTTTCGCATGCCTGTATTTAGCACTCATTTTAAGAGTGACGGCATTTCTATCTCTTCTATTTACAACAAAAAATTATTTTAAGCGGTATACATGAAAAATTTAGAAGTTTCATTTAGAGCAACGCGAGCGCTTTATACAGCAGCGGATTTATTTAAACAATACGGCTTTAACAAGGTCGGTGTGGACCGAATTGTTAGTGAAGCCAAAATGACTAAAGCCACTTTTTACAACTACTTTCACTCAAAAGAAAGATTAATTGAAATGTGTTTATTAGTTCAAAAAGAGCATTTAAAAGAAAAAGTGAGGGCACTGAGCGAATCTCGTCAATATCCAGATTTGGCTCTTAAACTTAGACAAATTTACCTTTTACATGCGGACTTAAAAGGTGCGTATTATTTGTTGTTTAAAGCGATTTTTGAAATTAAAAAGCTTTATCCAAA
>NZ_JEXG01000171.1:0-768 GCF_000581275.1 Acinetobacter sp. 809848 | reverse complement strand
GCAAAAGATTATACTTTAAAAATAGAAGAAATGAATAAGGAACGTTTAAAGCTACAGTCACAAGATTATTTTAATGATTACTCTAATTTGGTGAAAAAATATCGCAATTATAATGATATGTTTCTTAAATATTGGGATTATGAACTTTTAGATCAAACCAAAAATAAAAATTCAGAAATATGGGTTAATGCATATAAAGAATATGAAAGAGATTTTAATGTATTTAAAGATAAGTATCCAATAAAAATAAATTATCCAGTTCCTGGGCAGCTTCCGTTCTTGCTTGGTGGAAATAATACTCCACTTGCTGTAGATTATGTTTTTGGTTTTAAATATGATAATGATTATATTAATGATGTCGAAAAAAATGAACTATTCTATAAGGAGAGTCTAAACGGATCTGAGCATGCTGAAACTAAGTTAACTTCAAAATCAGGAAATATAAATATTACTTCTGCTAAAGGTTTATCTATAAGTGGAGGAAATATTTCTGCTCAATTAGGACAAGTTAATTTAGAAGCAAGTGGTGTTTTAGCCGAACAGTATAAATCTTCAATTAGTAGTGGGGTTAATCAACCACCAAAATCATTAAATGCAAGTATTATTGTTGATGGTCATACAGATTTTTATGATAAAGGTAGTGAAAGTGAAGGGAATTATAGCTTCAGAACACTAGTCAGCCCTACCATTATTAATGGTGATAAAGGGGTTAACATAAGAACGGTGGGTAAAACCAAAGATGATAACTTGGTTTTACAAGCTACTGGT
>NZ_JEXG01000170.1:0-775 GCF_000581275.1 Acinetobacter sp. 809848 | reverse complement strand
GCGAACCCTTTCTCGTTCTGCCACCATAATTTTAATGTCGGCAGAACTCCCAATAAAAAGGAGTTGGCTTTGTACATCCATTATTTCTTGGCTCTCAATGCCAAAAGCTATAACGACACAGCTTAAAAATTAAAGCAGCTTGAACGCCCTAAGGTTTTCAGGCTTAAAGTCATTTTTAATTAAAACTTAGCTACAACAAACTTGAGATGTGCCAAGCACAGTCTTTACGGCTTTGCTGTGCCTTTTTTTCTCCCAAAAGGGGCACAGGCTTTTTTTATCTCATTTACAAACAACAAGAATTTATAACGGTAAAACTATGCCAAAGTTAGTGCTTTCTTCGCGTGCCATACAAGTCATCAACAAGTCGATTGATTTATTTCACCATCGTGGCTTTCATACCGTTGGGGTAGATCGAATTGTCAAAGAATGTGAAATTACTAAAGCGACTTTTTATAACTTTTTCCATTCAAAAGAGCGGTTTATTGAAATCTGTTTGATCGTGCAAAAAGAACGTTTAAAAGAAAAAGTGGTCTCAATTGTTGAGTACGCCCAAGACACAAGCGCGGCTGATAAACTCAAACAGCTTTATTTCTTACATACCCATGTAGAGGGAATGTACTACCTCTTATTTAAAGCCATGTTTGAAACGAAACTGAGCTATCCAAAAGCCTATATCACCGCAGTGAGATATCGCACATGGCTGCTGAATGAAATCTATAGCCAGCTTATAAAACTCAAAACCGATGCGACTTTTCAAGATGCCAAACTATTTTTA
>NZ_JEXG01000169.1:0-775 GCF_000581275.1 Acinetobacter sp. 809848 | reverse complement strand
GAGGATCAAGGACTCGAACCTTGACGAACGGTTTTGGAGACCGTCATGCTACCATTACACCAATCCTCTATATTCATGATTAAACACTCAAGATTTAATCACAAAAAAAGCAAGATCATAATCTTGCTTTTTTAATGGTGGGGGCGAAGAGACTCGAACTCTTACACCTTGCGGCGCTGGAACCTAAATCCAGTGCGTCTACCAATTTCGCCACGCCCCCGATGGCTGTGTATATTAGCGATAAGATCTGACAGTGACAAGTGTTTTTTTTCTAAAAAAAACTAACCGTGTAAATTGTATACAGATACTAGATCAATGATTTTTATCAATTTGAATCTCTTTTAAGCAATTTATTGCTTCATCAGCATTTGAAAACCGATTTTGCTGTTGTTTTTGTAATAAACCTGCAAGTAAGGGATAAAAAATCAAAAACTGCGTGGGTAATTGAATGTTTAATTTTTGACAGTGCAAGACTGCCCAATCACGATAACTACCAACTTCTAAGCGAGTTTGTGTTAACCATTCATATAGAACGATGCCAAAAGCATATAAATCGCTTTGTATTCCCTTATGCCCTCCTCTAAATAGCTCAGGAGCCATATAACGAGGTGTTGCATCCATGACTGTATCGCAACTTGAAATCGGTCTCGTTTTCTCAAAATCAATTAAATAAGGCTTTTGCTGAAACTTTCTAAAATGTTCTGCCTTAACGTCACCATGAATCCAGCCAAGTTCATGAAGCTCTGCAAGCTTATTTATTGCCAACCAAATCTTA
>NZ_JEXG01000168.1:0-777 GCF_000581275.1 Acinetobacter sp. 809848 | reverse complement strand
GTTTCAAGTAAAGATGATGTGTTAGTTGATGGGGTAAAAAATAGTTTTGCAAAGAGAAAGAAAGAAGAAAAGTTTACTGAAGCCAATAATTTAAAAAATTCTATATTAAGTAGTTTAGATTTATTAAAACAACAACAGTTTTTTACCGATTATGATAATATGGTTACTGCATATGAAGATTATGCTTCTAGTAATTATGATTATACTTTATATGTGAAGCATTATAATCTTTATAAAGATTTTATTTCCAAATACCCAGTGAGACCAAACCCAAGGCTTCTTATATTTGGATCAGATGTACCATTATTCCATAGTATTATTGCTGTACCACAAAGAAGTAGCCGCTTTGATGCATTATATTCATTTGAGCCAAAATATGATGAAAATTATTTAAGGAGCTTACAGGCGGAAGTTGATTTTTATAATACAGAGATAAATGGTTCAGAACATGCCGAAGCTAAATTAACTTCAAAATCAGGAAATATAAATATTACTTCTGCTAAAGGTTTATCTATAAGTGGAGGAAATATTTCTGCTCAATTAGGACAAGTTAATTTAGAAGCAAGTGGTGTTTTAGCCGAACAGTATAAATCTACAACCACTACAGAGACTAATCCCCAGCCAAGAATATTAAATGCAAGTATTATTGTTGATGGTCATACAGATTTTTATGATAAAGGCAGTGAAAATGATCAAAATTATAGTATGAGAACACTAGTCAGCCCTTCTATTATTAATGGGGATAAAGGGGTTAACATTAGAACTGTAGGTAAAACT
>NZ_JEXG01000167.1:0-781 GCF_000581275.1 Acinetobacter sp. 809848 | reverse complement strand
GCTGGCATTGTCATAGTGTTCGCTGTGCTTTTGTGTGCCTTGTACGCTGCCACTGCCTTCTTCTTGTTGTAGGGCATCGGCTTGCCAGCGTTGCACATGAACCGAAGTCGGTTGTAAGCGGCGCTCTGCCTTGACTTGGGTAATGGTATCAAACTGTTCTGTCGCACTGCTACGTTGGTAGCGCAGGCTACGACGTTCAAGTGCCTGATAGTTTTGGTTATCATCAATTAAACGTAACACTTGTGGCTGAATGGAAGCATTCGGGTCAGCGACAAAAAGCTGTGATTCATCGACCAGCCAGTTAATGCCTTCACTACGCCACAAACGGGTTAAAAAGTCATAATCGCTTTCGTTTGACTGCATCACAAATGGACGCACATCGTAGTCTTTCGTTAAGCCTGCTGTGTCGAGCGTTAGACTTGAGGCAAACAATGGGCTTTTGCCTTGCCATTCTTTAAACAGAATTTCGCTAATATCACGCACGCTTTTGTTCATAAACACGCGGCTATTACGACGTTTATGCCAGAGTGCTGTTGGGTCTTTTAAGGTGAGATTATAAATGGTGAGTGAGCCGTCACTTTGCCCTTGGCTTGCTTCGGTAATAATGCCCGTAGTTCTAAAAAACTGCCCCATGTCAGTGACTTGATCGACGGCAACCTGACAGCCAATAAATTGTTTTAATGCAATATGTGCGTTGGTCGATAGACACAGCAACTCAGCAACGCTACCTTGGTTGAGCGTATGTTCGCCCTCAATGCGTTGTAAGAAAACTTGATTGTTT
>NZ_JEXG01000166.1:0-784 GCF_000581275.1 Acinetobacter sp. 809848 | reverse complement strand
GCAGTTAATGACACGTCAGGTTGGTCTCAATTTACGTAAAGTACCTTTTTCATTAGATTTACTTAATCCATGGCGTTTACCTGTCATGGTTGAGTTTAATGACGGACAAGTCGGTGTAATTGATAAGGCCGATACTCAAGGAAATGTCAGTATCCAGTTTAGTGGGGATCAGGGACTTTCGCAAAATGCGTCTTTAAGTGCTTTGAAAGATACGGTCAAAAATATTTATATTCTGCGCCCTGAAACTTCAATTCCCGATGCGCGTATTGATGAATATATCAAACCATACGAAGCAAGCTGGTTCTGGTCGATTGTTTTAAGAGACTGGAAACGCTACGTTGATATTATGTTTGCCTCACTGATTGCCAACGTATTGGCACTGGCAACCATTATTTTCTCAATGCAAGTGTATGACCGTGTTGTACCATCTCAGTCTATCCCGACTCTATGGGTGCTAGCAGGCGGTGTACTCATTGCAGCACTTTTTGAGTTTACCTTACGTATATCACGGGTCTATTTATCCGATATTATCGGTAAACGTGCTGACTTACGGGTGTCTGACCGTGTATTTGGTCATGCCCTACGTATCAAGAATAAAGACCGTTCAAAGTCTACCGGTAGTTTTATTTCCCAGATTCGTGAGCTCGAAGGTGTGCGTGAACTGGTGACTTCAACCACCATTACTGCGATGGCAGATTTTCCGTTCTTTTTCCTGTTCCTGATCATTTTTGCGATTATCGGTGGAAAACTGTTTTGGGTGATGTTGCTGGTTGTGCCACTTATG
>NZ_JEXG01000165.1:0-798 GCF_000581275.1 Acinetobacter sp. 809848 | reverse complement strand
TTTAATTACGGGAAAAAAGATATTGGTAGAGGTCGAAGGCGGGATCTGGAGCGGAGGCCGTCATACAAGAGGCAAGGGCTATATAGGGGATATGGAGAAATACAACTCCGCAGCAATGATGGGTTTTACAGTTTTAAGGTTCAGTACAGAGCAAGTGAAGTCAGGTTTAGCGGTTCAGCAGATAGAGAAAATGGTGAGTGAAAGATGAGTGCAGCTTTAAAAACACAACAAATGGATTGGTCTAAATACACTATTGATGGATGGTTAGAGCAGTTTGGCGCTTGGTGCGAAACGGTTCGTATGAAGGGAGGGGATTTACCTGATGGTCTTCATATCAATCAAATTTACTGGTTAATGCGTGAAGCAGGTAATGAACTGCGTAAGGGTAAATCTTATATTCGATGTGAAATAAGTGATTATGAAGCAGACCAAATACAATCAATAATCAAAAATGTATTTAAATCTGACAAATGTGATTATATTACTAAGTTTGCTGTAATGTGCCTTGTTAAGCATAAGGTTGAGAATAGATCATTGAGCGCAGTTGCGGCTATTACCAATCAATCTAAAGGCCAAGTGAATATCATGGTTAGTTGTGCTAGATTCTACCTTCTTGGTAAATATAACTTTCTAACAATGGTGTAAAAATGAGTGAAATATGGAGCTTTGATTATAAAAATGGTTGGCAAAGAGAAAATGATTTTATAGATCGGATTGTTGCTTTACATCAAGAAGATGACATTAGCAAAGTACTGAAAATTCTTGAATATAATTCAACATCAGGTATTTATGCTATGA
>NZ_JEXG01000164.1:0-847 GCF_000581275.1 Acinetobacter sp. 809848 | reverse complement strand
CTGCTTTCTCCCGTAGGACGTATGCGGTATTAGCATTCCTTTCGAAATGTTGTCCCCCACTAATAGGCAGATTCCTAAGCATTACTCACCCGTCCGCCGCTAAGATCAGTAGCAAGCTACCTCTCTCCGCTCGACTTGCATGTGTTAAGCCTGCCGCCAGCGTTCAATCTGAGCCATGATCAAACTCTTCAGTTAAAATCATTTTGCACCTTATTTAAAGACAAGGTGCCAATTCTGGCTCATCAATTACTGACTTAAATTTCGCTCAAATAAACTTCGAGTAATTTAAACCAATCAATCAATGAAAATTATTTCGATTAATCAATCAGTAAAAATCCACACAAGTTGTTCTTCAATTCTCTTAATGATCTTCTTCCTGGTTCGTCACCAGCAAGCTAGGTCGGCTATATTACTCTTAATCTCTTAAAAGTCAACAGGTAATTTCGATATTTTTAAAACTTATCTCTCAAACCAACTCACCATCAAATTCATCACTTAAAGCAACCAACTTAATTCCAAGTAACTGTTTTTCAACAAGTTTCTATCTGCATCACCGCCGATGGATGTGCATTATAGACCATCTCATCCCCTTTGCAAGGGGTATTTCAGCCTTTTTCACTTGAGTGCCGTTTTTTTCTACTATTTTGCGAAAAAAGTGATATATATGGCTTTTTTTTAGGCATTTTCACTGCCTTTTATTAGTTTTATATTTAAAAATTTGGGACATTTTTAATTTCCTATGTCTTTAATAGAGTTTATAGACATATATAGTCCCTTAATTCCAAAGATTCCAAAGATTCCAAAGATTCCAAAGATTCCAAAGATTCCAAAGATTCCAAAGATTCCA
>NZ_JEXG01000163.1:0-854 GCF_000581275.1 Acinetobacter sp. 809848 | reverse complement strand
TAGCAGGAGCAGGAACAATTGCTTTATTGTCTCGGAACGATTCTAAAGATACGACGCCTCCTGAGCCAGGTACTTTGAATTTCAATAATTTTTTAGATTCTGGGGGGGCGACAACCGACCAGATTACTCAAGATAAAAACTTTAATTTAAAGCTTGAAGGACAGGAAAGTGGAAGCCGAGTAACATATTTGGTCTCTACCGATGAAGGAAAAACTTGGCAGGAAACAACGGTAGCTCAAAAAGATTTAGTCGATGGTGTTTATCAATATAAAGCTGTAGTAACCGACGTTGCAGGCAATACATCAGAAACCGCTATACAAAAAGTTGTTGTCGATACAACAGCACCACAAGTAGGTGAACTGACTTTATCTGATTTAAGTGATACAGGTGTTTCGGCAACTGATCAAATTACACAAGATAAAACTTTTGATTTAAAAATTAGTGGACAAGAAGTCAATAGCCAAATTACTTACTGGATATCGAAAGATGAAGGAAAGACATGGCAGGAAACAACAGTAGCTCAAAAAGATTTGGCCGATGGTGTTTATCAATATAAAGCTGTAGTAACCGACGTTGCAGGCAACATATCTGAAACCAGTGTGCAAAAAGTCGTTGTGGATACAACAGCGCCGCAAGCAGGTGAACTGACTTTAGCTGCTTTGACTGATACGGGCATTTCAGCAACTGATCAAATTACGCAAGATAAAGCTTTTGATTTAAAGATTAGCGGACAAGAAGTAAATAGCCAAATTACTTACTGGATATCGAAAGATGAAGGAAAGAGTTGGCAGGAAACAACAGTAGCTCAAAAAGATTTGGTCGATGGTGTTTATCAATATAAAGCTGTAGTAACC
>NZ_JEXG01000162.1:0-874 GCF_000581275.1 Acinetobacter sp. 809848 | reverse complement strand
TGGGGTTAATCAACCACCAAAATCATTAAATGCAAGTATTATTGTTGATGGTCATACAGATTTTTATGAGAAAGGTACTGAAAGTGAAGGGAATTATAGCTTCAGAACACTAGTCAGCCCTACCATTATTAATGGTGATAAAGGGGTTAACATAAGAACGGTGGGTAAAACCAAAGATGATAACTTGGTTTTACAAGCTACTGGTATTACTTCAAAAAATGGTGACGTAAAAATAGAATCAAATAAAAGTATTTTATTTGATGCAGCTATTGAGCAAAGTTATGATCGATCAATAACTACTGAAAAGAAAAAATCATGGGGTGGTTTAAAGAAAAAGTATATTACGACTGTTTCTGAAAATAATGGCACAAATGCGGCATCAGTTGATATTTCTGCAAAGAATATTTCTATTGAGACAAAGAAACTAGATCCATCTGTAGATGCTAAAACCCCAGATAATAATATTGATATTTATTCTGGGCGCTTTACTGCTGAGGGTGGAACAATTTCTATTAACTCTGGGGGAAATCTTAACCTTTATACAGTGGAAGAGAGTTCTAGGAGTGATGTAGATATTACGAAAAAATCATCTTTTGCTGGAATCAAATACAACACCTCTAAAACAAATGCAACGCGTACTCAAGTTACTGAAATACCAGCAACCTTAAAAGCAGATTATATTGGGACAAAATCAGTTTATGATACAAGACTTGTTGGAACAGAATTTGAATATTTAATCGGTTCTACACTTGAAGCTGGCGGTAAGTTAGAGCTCATCGCTGCTAAAACCTCTATTACTGACTTGTTAAAAAAAGAAAAAAACTCTGTAGTCTGGCAATCAATGCAGGATAAAGGTTCTATCACTGAAACTGCT
>NZ_JEXG01000161.1:0-888 GCF_000581275.1 Acinetobacter sp. 809848 | reverse complement strand
CTGCTTTCTCCCGTAGGACGTATGCGGTATTAGCATTCCTTTCGAAATGTTGTCCCCCACTAATAGGCAGATTCCTAAGCATTACTCACCCGTCCGCCGCTAAGATCAGTAGCAAGCTACCTCTCTCCGCTCGACTTGCATGTGTTAAGCCTGCCGCCAGCGTTCAATCTGAGCCATGATCAAACTCTTCAGTTAAAATCATTTTGCACCTTATTTAAAGACAAGGTGCCAATTCTGGCTCATCAATTACTGACTTAAATTTCGCTCAAATAAACTTCTAGTAATTTAAACCAATCAATCAATGAAAATTATTTCGATTAATCAATCAGTAAAAATCCACACAAGTTGTTCTTCAATTCTCTTAATGATCTTCTTCCTGGTTCGTCACCAGCAAGCTAGGTCGGCTATATTACTCTTAATCTCTTAAAAGTCAACAGGTAATTTCGATATTTTTAAAACTTATCTCTCAAACCAACTTACCATCAAATTCATCACTTAAAGCAACCAACTTAATTCCAAGTAACTGTTTTTCAACAAGTTTCTATCTACATCACCGCCGATGGATGTGCATTATAGACCATTAACTTACCTTTGCAAGGGGTATTTCAGCCTTTTTCACTTGAGTGCCGTTTTTTTCTACTATTTTGCGAAAAAAGTGATATATATGGCTTTTTTTTAGGCATTTTCACTGCCTTTTATTAGTTTTATATTTAAAAATTTGGGACATTTTTAATTTCCTATGTCTTTAATAGAGTTTATAGACATATATAGTCCCTTAATTCCAAAGATTCCAAAGATTCCAAAGATTCCAAAGATTCCAAAGATTCCAAAGATTCCAAAGATTCCAGACTAGAGCAAATACTCTATTTATTGATTAATACTTTCTAT
>NZ_JEXG01000160.1:0-889 GCF_000581275.1 Acinetobacter sp. 809848 | reverse complement strand
CCTGCCATTATTAATCAGAAAATTTATACTTTCGCCAACCAGCCGCATGAGATTTTAGGATATTTACAACATCCGTCGGTTATAAAGGCAATTATTGAACCTTTTCAGAAAAATGAGGGCTAAATGTATATATTTTCTACAATTTGAGTTATTTTTAATCGCTTGACTGTTTTTTTTAATATTTCTTCAGAAAACTATTTGACACTTTTATTAAATCGACCTAATATACGCCCACCTCTGAAACGTCCCTATCGTCTAGAGGCCTAGGACATCGCCCTTTCACGGCGGTAACCGGGGTTCGAATCCCCGTAGGGACGCCATATTCTCTTCTTATAAAATTCCTTTCTATTTTATTTTTATATTTCTAATTTTCTGTATTTCCAAATAAAATACACTTGTACATATATATCACCGATCCAGTATTTCCTTTACATAGATTTACAATATAATAATTCTTATTTTTATACTGATATTTATTATCAACAAGGTTTTAAATGGATCTTAAGCTTCGCCTCCTCTCCCTGAGCATCGCTCAACTCTGTTGTATCTCAAGTACTTTCGCAGAAACAGATCAGCCTTCAACCACACTCGCTACGATTAAGATTAAAGCTCAACAGGCAGCTGACCAAACTTATAAAGTCGATAGTTCAAGTAGCGCAACACGTAGTGAAATCGCATTAAAAGATACACCACAATCTGTCCGTGTAGTGACTCAAAAAGTAATTGAAGATATTGGCGCGACACGTTTAATCGAAGCGCTTGATTTAGCTGGTGGTGTGACTCGCGCTAATAACTTTGGTGGCCAAGGCTTAACAGGCTTTAATCTCCGTGGTTTCACTAGCGGTGAATTTTATCGTAATGGATTCCCAATTAACCGTGGTTATCCAAA
>NZ_JEXG01000159.1:0-907 GCF_000581275.1 Acinetobacter sp. 809848 | reverse complement strand
GCGGTAGGACGGGAGAGGGACACCTTCGGGTGTGCTGGCGTCTAACCAGTCTGTCAACCTTCTCTCGTTCTGCCACCATAATTATTTGACAGTAATTCGGTAGAACTTCTTTAGACATGAGGAGTCCTCTATGCGTACTAATTCTTTTTCTTTATTGGCTTTTGCCAAATTCTCTCTACCCATACCGCTTAAAAAGTCTTTAAAACGATGTAATCGACTTTAGGTTTCTACATCTTAAGAATCTTTACGACTAAAACATAGCAACAATAAAACCGAGGTAGGCGAGCACACCATTATTGTGCGGCTTTTACATGCCTGTTTTTAGCACTCAATTTAAGAGTAACGGCATTTCTATCTCTTTTATATACAACAAAAAATTATTTTAAGCGGTATATATGAACAATTTAGAATCTTCATTTAGAGCACTACGAGTGCTGCACACAGCAAAAGATTTATTTAATCAAGATGGATTTAACAAGGTCGGGGTTGACCGAATTATTGCTGAAGCCAAAATCCCCAAAGCGACTTTCTATAACATCTTTCATTCAAAAGCACGACTGATCGAGATGTGTTTAACCTTTCAAACGGATGCGCTCAAAGTAAAAGTCCTTTCAATTATCAATTCATACAGCGAATTTATGGTGTTCGATAAACTCAAGCAAATTTACTTTTTACATGCCAATTTAGAAGGATTTTACCGTTTACCATTTAAAGCAATTTTTGAAATTGAAAAGTGTTATGCAACGGCTTATCGAGTGGTTGTTGATTATAGAAACTGGTTTATAAATGAGCTTTATAAGCTGCTTCTTACTGTCAAAACTACCGCTTCAATAAAAGATGCCCACATGTTTCTATTTGCAATTGATGGAGCAATGGTTCAGCTGTTAAGTGCCAATAGCGTAGATGA
>NZ_JEXG01000158.1:0-917 GCF_000581275.1 Acinetobacter sp. 809848 | reverse complement strand
ATATGGCTTATGATTTGATTGGACCGTGGGCTGGCTACTATATCGGCTGGACCTATTGGTTAGGCTGGGTACTGGTCGGTATTGCTGATTTGTCTGCGGTCATTAACTATTTAAGTTTCTGGCTGCCCGAAGGCGCCAGTTTCTCACCCATGCAACAAGCCATGATTAGTTCAAGCTGTGTACTATTCATTTTAGGGCTTAACCTTCTTACCGTTAAGCTATTTGGTGAAGTTGAATTCTGGTTCGCACTCATTAAGATTTTGGCCATTATTGGCCTGATTGGAGTCGGTGGTTACATGCTCCTCACTCATTTTCAAGCTCCGCATGGTGAGGTTGTGAGTGTAAGTAATGTGTGGTCGCATGGCGGCATATTTCCAAAAGGCGTAAGCGGATTTTTGGCAGGTTTCCAGATTGCCGTTTTTGCCTTTATTGGCGTTGAATTGATTGGTACAACAGCCGCTGAAACGAAAGATCCAGAGAAAAATCTACCGAAGGCGATTAACGCGATTCCTGTACGTATTATTCTATTCTATGTGTTGGCACTCTTTGTGGTGATGTCAGTAACACCTTGGGATCACATTCGTGCAGATAAAAGTCCATTTGTTGAGTTGTTCTTAAATGCGGGTATTCCGGTTTCAGCCATCATCATGAACTTAGTTGTACTTTCTTCGGTGATGTCTTCAATGAACAGCGGCGTGTTTTCAACTAGCCGTATGTTGTTTGGTTTATCAAAAGACGGTCAGGCACCGGGTGCATTTGGTCGTTTATCAAAACGCGCAGTTCCTTCAAATGGTTTGATTTTCTCTTGTACCTTTATCATGGGCGGAGCGGTGCTTCAGTACTTTGTTCCAAACACGATGGAAGCATTTACTTTGGCAAGTTCACTCTGCGTAATCCTGTTTATTAGTGTATGGCTT
>NZ_JEXG01000157.1:0-963 GCF_000581275.1 Acinetobacter sp. 809848 | reverse complement strand
TTATTTTTAGTATGTTACGAAATCAGATTCTGCGCCGCCTTGCGATCCTTGTAGCAATTGTTTTGGGTACGGTAATTGCCTGTAAATTTAATGGGCGTTCATCTTCATAACCTTGTGTGGTGCCTAAAACAATTTTTCCTTGCGGAAGCTTGACCATGCCTGCTTCTTTATTGTTAGGCCATCCCGAAGGAAGGCCTGAATAAGAAGTACATTTAGCTTTAGTGCCTAGGTCGGGCAAGGTGGTCTGTTCTAGTTGAGGTGTGGTTTTTTGGCACGCACAAAGTAAGAGAAACGATGAAAGCATCATGATCTGTTTCATCTGGTTTTCTCTACTTTTTGTTGTATTGCTCAAAATCCACAACACCATTTTCATCGGCATATCTTAAATATTTATCATTTAAGACTTTGACGATCTCAGGATGGGCTGCATAAACATTATGTTGCTCATTAAAATCTGTTTTTAAATTGTAGAGTTCCCAGCCATGGCTCTTAAATTTAGAAGGTGAGTTTTCAACAAGTTTCCATTCGTCAGTTTTAGCGTAGCGGCTGCCATGCAGTTCTTTAAAGTCATAATAATTAACAGGACGAATACGGGCAGTATTATCTTTAAACGCAGGGATCAGACTAAAACCAGATGGTTTAATTTTGGTGCTTGAAGTTGGATAAACCTGATTATTTTGAATACCAGCTAGCTCCATCACAGTTGGGAATATATCTCTGACTGTCGCAAAGTTATTGTTAATTCCATGTTGTTTAGAAATCTGAACAGGTGATTTAACAATAAATGGGACTCGTACTCCGCCTTCTGAAGCAGCTGACTTCCAGTGGGTAAATGGTGTGCTGCTCACTTCGGCCCAGCGTGGTCCCATATAAACATATGAGCTGGCGTTGCCTATATTTTCATAGCGATTGTCGGCATCACCCATTGGGAAATTATGATCACCACCTTCAGCGCCGTTATCT
>NZ_JEXG01000156.1:0-968 GCF_000581275.1 Acinetobacter sp. 809848 | reverse complement strand
TAACGCCATTCAATTTAGAAATTCCATTTGTTCCACCAGTATTCTGGTTTGTGATTAAAACAGCATTCTTTGTAATGATGTTTGTATTGGCACGTGGTTCTTTAATGCGTCCGCGTTATGACCAAGTCATGAACTTTGGTTGGAAAATTTGTTTGCCATTGGCGTTGGTCAACTTGTTAGTGACTGGTGCTGTGATTCTGATGAATCAGGCCTAGGACAGCAGGGAGTACAAAATGTATAAATTTCTAGCTGGATTCGGATCAATTGTACGTACGTTACTCATGGTGTTTAGCCATGCAACGCGTAAACGTGACACGATTTTATATCCAGAAGTTCCGGCTGAACAGATTGTGCCGCCACGCTTTCGTGGTCGTATCGTATTAACGCGTGACCCTGATGGGGAAGAGCGTTGCGTAGCATGTAACCTATGTGCGGTTGCATGTCCGGTTGGCTGTATCTCACTACAAAAAGCAGAAACAGAAGATGGTCGTTGGTACCCGGAGTTTTTCCGTATTAACTTCTCACGTTGTATTTTCTGCGGTATGTGTGAAGAAGCTTGTCCAACAACTGCGATTCAGCTCACACCAGACTTCGAGTTAGGCGAATATGTACGTCAAGACCTTGTTTATGAGAAAGAAAACTTACTCATTTCAGGTCCGGGCAAATACCCAGATTACAACTTCTACCGTGTAACGGGTATGGCAATTAACGGTAAAGAGAAAGGTCAAGCACAAAAAGAAAGTGCACCAATCGATGTACGGAGTCTATTACCATGATGTGGCCGTTTTATTTGATGGCACTCGTGGCCATCGTTTCTACGGTTCGTGTAGTGACTAACACGAACCCTGTACACGCTCTACTTAGTCTAATTGTTTCATTGCTTGCTGTTGCTGGTATTTTCATGATCGTGGGGGCGCCTTTTGCAGGTGCCTTAGAACTTGCGGTTGAAGACAATCTGAAAGGTATTC
>NZ_JEXG01000155.1:0-983 GCF_000581275.1 Acinetobacter sp. 809848 | reverse complement strand
ATATTGAACTCGTTTCTAAAAATGGCACTTTAACTTTAAAAGGCTATGGTGGAACTGCGGGGAATGGATCGGAACAAGTTGTTAAGTTGGATACAGCAAATGGTGGTATCAATTTAGAGGGTGCTAAAGTTGATATTCAAGGTTCACAGTTAACTGCACAAAAAGATATTAAGATTGTTTCAAGTAAAGATGATGCGCTAATTGATGGAGTTAAAAATAATTTTTCTAGTTTACAAAAATTAAATTTAGCAAAAGATTATACTTTAAAAATAGAAGAAATGAATAAGGAACGTTTAAAGCTACAGTCACAAGATTATTTTAATGATTACTCTAATTTGGTGAAAAAATATCGCAATTATAATGATATGTTTCTTAAATATTGGGATTATGAACTTTTAGATCAAACCAAAAATAAAAATTCAGAAATATGGGTTAATGCATATAAAGAATATGAAAGAGATTTTAATGTATTTAAAGATAAGTATCCAATAAAAATAAATTATCCAGTTCCTGGGCAGCTTCCGTTCTTGCTTGGTGGAAATAATACTCCACTTGCTGTAGATTATGTTTTTGGTTTTAAATATGATAATGATTATATTAATGATGTCGAAAAAAATGAACTATTCTATAAGGAGAGTCTAAACGGATCTGAGCATGCTGAAACTAAGTTAACTTCAAAATCAGGAAATATAAATATTACTTCTGCTAAAGGTTTATCTATAAGTGGAGGAAATATTTCTGCTCAATTAGGACAAGTTAATTTAGAAGCAAGTGGTGTTTTAGCCGAACAGTATAAATCTACAACCACTACAGAGACTAATCCCCAGCCAAGAATATTAAATGCAAGTATTATTGTTGATGGTCATACAGATTTTTATGATAAAGGCAGTGAAAATGATCAAAATTATAGTATGAGAACACTAGTCAGCCCTTCTATTATTAATGGGGATAAAGGGGTTAACATTAGAACTGTAGGTAAAACT
>NZ_JEXG01000154.1:0-1005 GCF_000581275.1 Acinetobacter sp. 809848 | reverse complement strand
AGTGTATTGTCTGCAAGCGTCCAGGTGCCGTCACCATTGTTCACTGCCGGATAATCAACACCATCCACGTTCACAACCACAGTAGCTGTTGGATCGTTCACTGTACCGGTTAACGCAGGTGTACTGTCATTCGTTAATAGATCAGTTATAACAACTGCTGGTGCAACTGCATCAACAGTAGCTGTACCTGGTAAAGATGGGTTGCCTGCTGGATCTGTAGCAATTGCCTCAACTTCGTCACCATCATT
Organism: Acinetobacter sp. 809848; assembly: GCF_000581275.1. Taxonomy (NCBI): domain Bacteria; kingdom Pseudomonadati; phylum Pseudomonadota; class Gammaproteobacteria; order Moraxellales; family Moraxellaceae; genus Acinetobacter; species Acinetobacter sp. 809848. The sequence continues at coordinate 757 of NZ_JEXG01000154.1, read as the reverse complement.
AAGGCCAGGGTTTGGTACTGACCAGCTGCCATCCGGTCCTGCTACAACTGTTGCTGTGTCACCATTAGGATAAGTTACTGTTACGGTTGAACCAGGTTCTGCCGTACCTGTAATCGGGTCTGTCCCGTTAACCGGGTCAATTACTGGTGCTGAAGGAGCAGCTGTATCCAGTGTATAAGTTTGTGTATCGTTAACTGTGCTGCTATTACCTGCTGCATCAGTGAAGGTTACTTTAGCATCAATCGTTTTATCAGCATCAGCAACCAAACCGCTACCTGGTACACTTACTGTCCATGTACCTGCTGCACTGTCTACAGTTGCAGTATAAGTTACCCCATTAATAACAACTGTAACGGCTGTAGTAGCCGCATCTGAAGGAACGTTTTTCAATACACCAGTAATCGTGACATTGCCAGCCGCTTCTGATGCATTAACCACATTATCAGCTGTTACTGAATCAACAGCAAAGTTAACACCATCCGTATTTGGACCAACTGCATCAACAATAGCTGTTCCTGGTCCTGATGTATTGCCAGCAGGGTCTGTTGCTACAGCTGTAACTTCATCGCCATCATTCAGACCAGGGTTTGGTACAGTCCAAGTACCATCCGGTCCTGCTACAACACTTGCCGTACTACCATCCGGATAAGTCACAGTTACTGTTGAACCAGGTTCTGCTGTACCGCTCACTGGGTCAGTTGCATTGATTGGATCAAGTACAGGTGCATTTGGTGCGGTGGTATCAATGGTCACCACT
>NZ_JEXG01000153.1:0-1022 GCF_000581275.1 Acinetobacter sp. 809848 | reverse complement strand
GTCTGCAAGCGTCCAGGTGCCGTCACCATTGTTCACTGCCGGATAGTCAATACCATCCACGTTCACAACTACGGTTGCTGTCGGATCGTTCACTGTACCAGTGAGTGCTGGTGTGCTGTCGTTCGTGAGTACATCATCCAGCGCAACCACCGGCGGTGTGATGTCTGCAGAGACTGTGCCTGTACCTGGCAATGAAGTATTGCCTGCAGGGTCAGTCGCTGTTGCAGTCACGGTATCGCCATCCACCAGGTTACCCGGGTTTGGTACTGACCAGCTGCCGTCTGTACCTGCCACGACTGTTGCAGTGGTGCCATCAGGGAAGCTCACCGTCACGGTTGAACCCGCTTCTGCTGTACCGCTCACTGGGTCAGTTGCATTGATTGGATCAAGTACAGGTGCATTTGGTGCGGTGGTATCAATGGTCACCACTGCTGTATCGGTACCTGCATTGCCTGCAGCATCAGTTGCCGTCACGGTAATGGTATGTGGACCATCAGTTAATGCAGGAAGTGTATTGTCTGCAAGCGTCCAGGTGCCGTCACCATTGTTCACTGCCGGATAGTCAACACCATCCACAGTCACCACTACAGTTGCTGTCGGATCGTTCACCGTACCGGTTAAGGCAGGTGTGCTGTCGTTAGTGAGTACATCATCCAGCGCTACTGTCGGTGCAACTGCATCAACCACAGCTGTTGCTGGGCCTGATGTATTGCCTGCAGGGTCTTCTGATACTGCTGTTACCGTATCACCATCATTTAAGCCTGGGTTTGGCACAGTCCAAGTACCGTCCGGTCCTGCTACAACACTTGCTGTACTACCGTTCGGATATGTCACAGTCACTGTTGAACCAGGTTCTGCAGTACCTGTAATCGGGTCTGTCCCGTTAACTGGGTCGATCACTGGCGCTGCAGGAGCTGCTGTATCAACTGTCACAACACCTGTATCTGTACCCACATTGCCTGCTGCATCTGTTGCAGTCACGGTAATGGTGTGTGGACCATCAGTTAATGCAGGAAGTGTAT
>NZ_JEXG01000152.1:0-1023 GCF_000581275.1 Acinetobacter sp. 809848 | reverse complement strand
AGTTGTTATTAATGGGGTAACTTATACTGCAACTGTAGACAGTGCAGCAGGTACATGGACAGTAAGTGTACCAGGTAGCGGTTTGGTTGCTGATGCTGATAAAACGATTGATGCTAAAGTAACCTTCACTGATGCAGCAGGTAATAGCAGCACAGTTAACGATACACAAACTTATACACTGGATACAGCTGCTCCTTCAGCACCAGTAATTGACCCGGTTAACGGGACAGACCCGATTACAGGTACGGCAGAACCTGGTTCAACCGTAACAGTAACTTATCCTAATGGTGACACAGCAACAGTTGTAGCAGGACCGGATGGCAGCTGGTCAGTACCAAACCCTGGCCTTAATGATGGTGACGAAGTTGAGGCAATTGCTACAGATCCAGCAGGCAACCCATCTTTACCAGGTACAGCTACTGTTGATGCAGTTGCACCAGCAGTTGTTATAACTGATCTATTAACGAATGACAGTACACCAGCACTCACTGGTACAGTGAACGATCCGACAGCAACAGTGGTTGTGAACGTGGATGGTGTTGACTATCCGGCAGTGAACAATGGTGACGGCACCTGGACGCTTGCAGACAATACACTTCCTGCATTAACTGATGGTCCACATACCATTACCGTGACGGCAACTGATGCTGCAGGCAATGCAGGTACCGATACAGCAGTGGTGACAGTTGATACAACAGCTCCTGCAGCGCCAGTGATCGACCCAGTTAACGGGACAGACCCGATTACAGGTACTGCAGAACCTGGTTCAACAGTGACTGTGACATATCCGAACGGTAGTACAGCAAGTGTTGTAGCAGGACCGGACGGTACTTGGACTGTGCCAAACCCAGGCTTAAATGATGGTGATACGGTAACAGCAGTATCAGAAGACCCTGCAGGCAATACATCAGGCCCAGCAACAGCTGTGGTTGATGCAGTTGCACCGACAGTAGCGCTGGATGATGTACTCACTAACGACAGCACACCTGCCTTAACCGGTACGGTGAACGATCCGACAGCAAC
>NZ_JEXG01000151.1:0-1053 GCF_000581275.1 Acinetobacter sp. 809848 | reverse complement strand
CGACAGCGACTCGGACTCTGACAGTGACTCGGATTCTGATAGCGACAGTGACTCTGACAGCGACTCGGATTCTGACAGCGACTCGGATTCTGATAGCGACTCGGATTCTGACAGTGACTCGGACTCTGACAGTGACTCGGATTCTGACAGCGACTCGGATTCTGACAGCGACTCGGACTCTGACAGTGACTCTGATTCTGATAGCGACTCGGACTCTGACAGTGACTCGGATTCTGACAGTGATTCAGACTCGGATTCTGATAGCGACTCGGACTCTGACAGTGATTCAGACTCTGATTCTGACAGCGACTCGGACTCTGACAGTGACTCTGATTCTGATAGCGACTCTGACTCTGACAGTGACTCGGACTCTGACAGTGACTCGGATTCTGACAGCGACTCGGACTCTGACAGTGACTCTGATTCTGACAGTGACTCGGATTCTGACAGCGACTCGGACTCTGACAGCGACTCTGATTCCGACAGTGACTCAGACAGCGATTCTGACTCGGATTCTGACAGCGACTCGGACTCTGACAGCGACTCTGATTCCGACAGTGACTCAGACAGCGATTCTGACTCGGATTCTGACAGCGACTCGGACTCTGACAGCGACTCTGATTCCGACAGTGACTCAGACAGCGATTCTGACTCGGACTCTGACAGCGACTCAGACTCTGATAGCGATTCTGACAGTGACTCAGATTCTGATAGCGACAGCGACTCGGACTCTGACAGTGACTCGGATTCTGACAGCGACTCTGACTCTGACAGCGACTCTGATTCCGACAGCGACTCTGACTCTGATTCTGATAGCGACTCGGACTCTGACAGTGACTCGGATTCTGACAGTGACTCGGATTCTGACAGCGACTCGGACTCTGACAGTGACTCGGACTCTGACAGTGACTCTGATTCTGATAGCGACTCTGACTCTGACAGTGACTCTGACTCTGACAGTGACTCGGATTCTGACAGCGACTCGGACTCTGACAGTGACTCTGACAGCGACAGCGATTCTGACTCTGATTCTGACAGTGACTCGGATTCTGA
>NZ_JEXG01000150.1:0-1061 GCF_000581275.1 Acinetobacter sp. 809848 | reverse complement strand
GGGCTTTTTTTATATCTGAATATTGGAAGATTCTAGGAATTAAAAATCTCAGGTAGGCTATCTGCAAGAATATTAGGAATGTTGTTTGGATAAACAATCTCATCTGTTTGGCTTAGCTCTTCAAACGTCCACCAACGGCTTTTACTAATCACAAGCTTTTCATGTTCTGACCAGTTTGCTGTATTCACTTCTTCATTTTTAATAAAAACAATAAAAAGCCTTTCTTCAGAAATCACCATTTCCGCACTCGGTAACATCATTTCAAAATTGCGTGTTGCAACATGATTCCCTACATTTTGCCTGACTACGCCTAACTCTTCATAAAGCTCTCGGCAAGCTGCTTGCTTGAAGGTTTCCCCTTCTTCAAGCCCACCACCTACGGTTGCCCAATATGATTGTCCAGCCAAAGCATCATTTTTATGAGTAAACTGAAATAATAAAGTTTGATGATTTTCATTAAGAACTAATAGTCTTGAAGATTTTCTAATGCGCATTTGATTTTTTTCTTGAAGTCATAAGGTGGCTATTATTCATATTCACTTTAAAAAGTTAAATCATTTCTGAATGTACGCTTTATCCTACAAACTTTTAGGGATTTTGCGGATTGGCGACTTCCCGCTTTTTTCCTAATATGAACTCATACAGGAACAGGATGTTCCGGAACATAAAACAACAATAATAGGTTCAAGCACCAGAAGCGTGAGATACGACAGGAGTCATATCTAGTACCCAAATACGAAAAAGCCCAACAGGATGTTGGGCTTTTTTTATTGCTGTTTAAAATATGTTTAGGCTAAACCTATAGAGGACTATGTGCCTGTTCTTGCTTTTTATGGCGTATCCAACGTACCGCTAAAATAACCGCAATCAGCACCACTACCGCAACAAGCGCCGGAACTAACAAAGCTGAAACCGAAAGTAAAATTGCTCCAATCCACTCCCCTGTAGCAACAACAAAATTCCCTAAGCCGCCTGTGGTTGCAGTTGAAACACCACGTGCAGCGACTGTACTCATTTGCACCACGCCTGCCGTACCACCTCCCACAATAATCGCTGCCGCC
>NZ_JEXG01000149.1:0-1069 GCF_000581275.1 Acinetobacter sp. 809848 | reverse complement strand
GATGATTTCCAAAATAAAAGCGGTGCGATCTTAATTTTTGATTCGGAAACAAATGAGATTGTCGGTTTCTCGACTGTGGTGGTGCAGCATCTTCTGTAGATAGCGGTACAATGGGTGAAAGCCTTGATTTCGCTTCTGTACAACGTGAAAACCCAGAAATGGAGCGCCGTTGTCAAGAAGTAATCGATACTTGCTGGCGTTTAGAAGACTTCAACCCAATCGTTTCTGTACATGACGTTGGCGCGGGTGGTCTATCAAATGCTATGCCTGAACTTGTGAATGATCATGAGTTAGGTGCAGTTCTTAACCTTCGTAAAATTCCTTCATTAGAGCCGGGCATGAGCCCAATGGAAATCTGGTCAAATGAAGCTCAAGAGCGTTATGTTCTTGCAATTCGCCCAGAGTCTTTAGAACAGTTCGAATCAATCTGTGCTCGTGAACGTTGTCCATTTGCCGTGTTAGGTGAAGCAACTGAAGCTCGTCATTTAACTGTTGAAGATCCATTGTTCCAGAACAATGCAGTTGATATCCCAATGCAAGTAATGCTTGGCGGTACACCGCGTATGCAACGTTCTTATGAAACAATTGAACGCAAAGGTAACGAATTTGACGCTTCAAAAGTTGATTTGAAAGATGCGATTTTCCGTGTATTGAAAAATCCTACAGTTGCGTCTAAGTCATTCTTAATCACCATTGGTGACCGTTCAATTACAGGTATGGTTGCACGTGACCAAATGGTTGGTCGTTGGCAGATTCCTGTTGCGGATGCAGCAGTAACGACTACGAGCCTACAAGGGTTCACTGGTGAAGCAATGGCAATGGGTGAACGTCCACCAGTTGCATTGTTAAATCCAGCAGCATCTGCTCGCTTGGCAGTTGCTGAAGCAATTACCAATATTGCATGTGCAAACATTGAACAAATTAGCGATATCAAACTTTCTGCAAACTGGATGGCTGCTGCTGGTCAAAAAGGTGAAGACCAAGCATTGTTTGAAGGTGTGAAAGCGATTGGTATGGAAATGTGTCCTGCTTTAGGAATTGCGATTCCTGTAGGTAAAGACTCGCTTTC
>NZ_JEXG01000148.1:0-1092 GCF_000581275.1 Acinetobacter sp. 809848 | reverse complement strand
GCGGGAATAGCTCAGTTGGTAGAGCATAACCTTGCCAAGGTTGGGGTCGCGAGTTCGAGTCTCGTTTCCCGCTCCAAAATTTAAAAACCACTTAATTCGAAAGAATTAGGTGGTTTTTTTATTGTCTGGTAGTTATTCGCTTTGATTAATTAGACTATTCAACTAACCTATACTTTAAATATTAAAAAAACCCACCAAAAGGCAGGTTTAGAATTAAATATTTAAAACACCGTAATTTTTAAGACCGATTTTTAAAGATCTAAACTTTTAAGCTCATTAAGGCGTTCTTTAGTTTTATCGGCTTCACAACTTAAAATAATTAAATGTGAACCTGCTCCCATTGCTTGAGATCCATAATACCCCATCAAACCAGAACATTGCTTTGTACGATAATCAAGCCAAGCCTTTTGGGAATTTTCCAAACTGGCTTTCCCTTCACTATCCAAGTTTGAAGCTAATTTATTGTATATCTTATTCATTTTAGCTTTATCAGTTTTTAACTGTTTTTCAAAGCATTCTATATCAGAATAAACATTACCAGTTTTACATTCCGCATGAGCAACCCCATAAAATAACACTAACAAAGCAAGCATGAGTTTCTTCATTTATATGACACCTTTCACATTTCTAACTATCTAAATCATTAAATTTTAATTATGACATGAAACAACTTTTATTCTTATCACAGATTTCAACTATTTAATTTTTTGATCATCAGATATTCCTAAAAATCCCCATAAATAGTAAAGTATAATTTTCATTCATATACCTATAAGTATTCATTTATAACTATTCTAATCAATTAAAAATATAATAATAGCTTAGTAAATAAATAGACTTTTTTGGCTTTTGTATTTTTTAAAATCAAGTATAGATTTCTAAAATTCTCTAACTCTTTAGTAGCATTAATATTTACATCAATAAATTATTAAGATATATAATAATTCAAAAGTTATAAATTCAATTAATGCTCTTAAAAATCCGAACTTCAAAATAATGTAAATATTTTATTAAAAATAAATTATTTATTTTTTCAAATTATGATTTTGAGCACTAACGGAATTGTTTAGATATCTTCAATAGAGAGAAAAA
>NZ_JEXG01000147.1:0-1153 GCF_000581275.1 Acinetobacter sp. 809848 | reverse complement strand
CTGTTATGATTAATAAATATGAAAAAATTCTCATAAAAAAATAAATCCATTGTAAGAGTTAAAATAACCAAATCAATACTAGCCAAATTTTATATAATATTAAAACCACCTGTTTGTAACTAGATATTTCAAAATAATAACCCTTTTTTTTAAACATTATCGGTCTACAAACAAAAGACTAACCTGTCTAACATTATAATAATTATTATCAATAACAAAATATAATAGATTATAATTGTTATTATAAAATTCTATTTTATATAAAATAAAGTGCAATAAAAACAATATGTTAAAAATAAAAACGATATTATTTATTAATTATTTTATTAGTATTTAGTGTTACAATAGTTAAACTTTCAAAAAATTTTAAAGAAAAAATCATTAATAAAAAATGTATTATATACCGCATATTAACAATAGTATTTTTTAAAATAATTTTTTTAGTGATACAAAAGCGAAATATTTTTCAATTCCATATGTTCACTTTCTGACCAACGGTATGATTAAGCACGTCAGTTTGTGACTTCTACTTGTTTATCCACAAGTTTTTAAATTTGAAATTTAACTAAGCTCTAGCATATCATCTTGAATATGTTACAAATTCAAGTTAGGGGATATTCTATGAGCGAAATTGCACCATCCATCATCCAGATAAAGCCGTACCTCACACAAAGTATTGTTTTATCTGAGGTCTTATCTATCAAGCAAGTTGTTCCAACTACTCATATGCTTATCCCTTATGCTTTAGAGAAGATCAACGCAGGCTTCCCTTCCCCCGCTCAAGATTACATAGATAAAGCGCTCGATATGAATGAGCACTTAATAAAAAATGAAACTGCCACCTTTATTGTCAAAGTTGCTTCGCTATCGATGCTAAATGCCGGGATCGATATTGATGATGAATTGATCGTCGATCGTAGCTTAGATGCTAAACACGGCGATATTGTCGTGGCACTAATTGATAATGATTTTACTGTTAAGCGTTTAATGATTGAAGAGTCTAGAAAATGGCTCAAAGCCGAAAATCCTGAATATAAAAATATCTATCTACAAGAAGGCCAAGAACTAATTATCTGGGGCGTTGTCACCTGCGTCATTAAAATGATAAGAAAATCATGAAACATGAGAATAAAGTCTTTTTTCTCATAGACGT
>NZ_JEXG01000146.1:0-1231 GCF_000581275.1 Acinetobacter sp. 809848 | reverse complement strand
GGCGGCAGCGATTATTGTGGGAGGTGGTACGGCAGGCGTGGTGCAAATGAGTACAGTCGCTGCACGTGGTGTTTCAACTGCAACCACAGGCGGCTTAGGGAATTTTGTTGTTGCTACAGGGGAGTGGATTGGAGCAATTTTACTTTCGGTTTCAGCTTTGTTAGTTCCGGCGCTTGTTGCGGTAGTGGTGCTGATTGCGGTTATTTTAGCGGTACGTTGGATACGCCATAAAAAGCAAGAACAGGCACATAGTCCTCTATAGGTTTAGCCTAAACATATTTTAAACAGCAATAAAAAAAGCCCAACATCCTGTTGGGCTTTTTCGTATTTGGGTACTAGATATGACTCCTGTCGTATCTCACGCTTCTGGTGCTTGAACCTATTATTGTTGTTTTATGTTCCGGAACATCCTGTTCCTGTATGAGTTCATATTAGGAAAAAAGAGGGATATCGCCAATCCGCAAAATCCCTAAAAGTTTGTAGGATAAAACGTACATTGAAACATGGTGTGAGGCATTTTGTAGTTACAGAGGGGGCGAATAGAGGAGGCTTACTTTTATACCTAATCATTGAAGATGCTGAGAAGAATAAGAGTTGCCATTAATAACAATATGTTATGTTTAAGTTTGGTTGTAAAAAGAACAATTTTATCGGGAGTAATCAATAAATGACCGTTATGTTGGTAAAACCTCATTTAAAATTTAAAGAGAGCTATAGCAACTATATTAATGAATTAGCAGATGAAGATCGTCACCCTTTGACAACGGAGTTTGACCATACAAATTTTGAATCATTTTTGAATAAACTGAGAGATTATGAAAAAGGGGAATCCCTAGAAGAAGGGCATGTTCCCAACATTACATATTGGTTAGTAGAAGGTAATGAAATTATTGGCGCGTCTAACTTGCGACTTAAACTCAATGAACAGATTGAATATTGTGGTGGACATATTGGTTTAGGTATTCGTCCTTCTAAACGTGGGCAGAATTTTGGCTCGAAATTGTTAGAGCTTACAATTCAGGAGGCATGGAAGTTAGGCCTAACGGAGTTACATATACATTGTTATAAATCTAATTTAGCTTCTGCAAAAACTATTCAAGCAAACAATGGTCGTCTTCATTCTGAAATTACTCTCAACCAAGTAGTTCAAAGGTATATTGTGAATAAAACAATATAAGAATTTTCTTTTAGAGCATTTTTAAACACCAATAAAAAAAGCCCGACATCCTGT
>NZ_JEXG01000145.1:0-1270 GCF_000581275.1 Acinetobacter sp. 809848 | reverse complement strand
ATATGGCTTATGATTTGATTGGACCGTGGGCTGGCTACTATATCGGCTGGACCTATTGGTTAGGCTGGGTACTGGTCGGTATTGCTGATTTGTCTGCGGTCATTAACTATTTAAGTTTCTGGCTGCCCGAAGGCGCCAGTTTCTCACCCATGCAACAAGCCATGATTAGTTCAAGCTGTGTACTATTCATTTTAGGGCTTAACCTTCTTACCGTTAAGCTATTTGGTGAAGTTGAATTCTGGTTCGCACTCATTAAGATTTTGGCCATTATTGGCCTGATTGGAGTCGGTGGTTACATGCTCCTCACTCATTTTCAAGCTCCGCATGGTGAGGTTGTGAGTGTAAGTAATGTGTGGTCGCATGGCGGCATATTTCCAAAAGGCGTAAGCGGATTTTTGGCAGGTTTCCAGATTGCCGTTTTTGCCTTTATTGGCGTTGAATTGATTGGTACAACAGCCGCTGAAACGAAAGATCCAGAGAAAAATCTACCGAAGGCGATTAACGCGATTCCTGTACGTATTATTCTATTCTATGTGTTGGCACTCTTTGTGGTGATGTCAGTAACACCTTGGGATCACATTCGTGCAGATAAAAGTCCATTTGTTGAGTTGTTCTTAAATGCGGGTATTCCGATTTCAGCCATCATCATGAACTTAGTTGTACTGTCTTCAGTGATGTCTTCAATGAACAGCGGTGTGTTTTCAACCAGTCGTATGCTGTTCGGTTTATCGAAAGATGGTCAGGCGCCAAGTGCTTTGGGGCGTTTATCAAAACGTGCCGTACCTTCAAACGGTTTAATCTTCTCATGTATTTTCATTATGGGTGGGGCAGTGCTTCAGTACTTTGTTCCAAACACCATGGAAGCATTTACTTTGGCAAGTTCACTCTGCGTAATCCTGTTTATTAGTGTATGGCTTCTGATCATGGCATGCTATTTACGTTACCGTAAGTTGAGTCCGGAGTTACATGCTAAATCGACCTTTAAAATGCCGGGCGGGGTGTTGATGGCGTATGTTGTCATTGCATTTTTCTTGTTCACTTTAGTGATTTTGGCACTAGAACCAGATACATTAAAAGCGGTATATGTTAGTCCATTGTGGCTAGTTGTTTTAGGCGTTAGCTATCATGTGTTTTATAAACCACGCATGAAAAAACTAGGCCAAGAAACTTTTGATTAATTATTCATAATTTCAAAAAAGCCAATCATCTGTGATTGGCTTTTTTATTTAGGTTCTTTAATCAACCAACAAATGCTGATATTTATCGGCTT
>NZ_JEXG01000144.1:0-1305 GCF_000581275.1 Acinetobacter sp. 809848 | reverse complement strand
TCAACTGCTGCAACATCTTGAAGGTGTTCAATCAATTCACGCTCATCACTACGAACATGACCCGATGCCAATACATGTTCAGCCATTTCAGGCGTATTGATTCGGTTAGAAGTAATTAAAGGAATAGAGACTTCACCTTTAAGTTTTTCAGTCACCCAAGTAAATGCAGCACGAGGAACTTTAGTTGCGATTGTAGGAATACGTGCCTCATGCCAGCCAATACCTGTATTGATAATTGTTGCGCCTGCTTTTTCAATTTCTTTTGCAAGCTGAATCACTTCATCAAAACTTGAACCGCCTTCAACTAAATCAAGCATAGATAAACGATAAATAATGATAAAATTTTCACCAACTAAAGCACGTGTGCGCTTTACAATTTCAATTGGAAAGCGGATACGATTTTCGTAACTACCACCCCATTCATCATCACGATGATTCGTTCGAGCTGCAATAAATTCATTAATTAAATAACCTTCAGAGCCCATGATTTCTACGCCATCATAGCCCGCATACTGAGCAAGTTTGGCGCAGTTAGCAAAGTCATCAATGGTTTGTTGTACTTCGGCAGAGCTTAAAGCTTTTGGCTTAATTGGGTTAATTGGTGCTTGAATTGCTGAAGGCGCAACGTTATTTGCCTGATAAGAATAACGACCCGTATGTAAAATCTGCATAGCAATTTTACCCCCAGCTTCATGGACAGCTTGGGTAATCACTTTATGTTTTTCAGCTTCTTCAACTGTATCTAGTTTGGTCCCGTGGCTAAATACAACACCATCATCATTTGGAGAAACACCGCCAGTTACAATTAAACCCACATCACCTTTTGCACGCTCAGCATAAAACGCAGCCATGCGCTCATATCCTTGCGGTGCTTCTTCTAATCCAATGTGCATCGACCCCATAAGCACACGGTTTTTTAAAGTAGTAAAGCCTAAATCAAGTGGCTTTAATAAATGTGGATAAGCTGACATATTTTCTCCTATGGCTAGCAATAGCTTGCTAATGCAACTTGTTGCATAAATTTATAATCAAATTTTGACTTTTATGCAACATGTTGCATAATCTCATGAGTCACACTTTACTTTTGCTTACAAACTGGATTGCCATGTCACTTCCTCATGTTTTATTGACCAGCTTGCTTGAACGTCCAAGTACGGGGTTTGAACTTGCCCGTCGCTTTGACCGCTCAATGGGCTTTTTCTGGAATGCCACTCACCAGCAAATTTATCGTGAACTCAATAACATGCTTAAAAAAGGCTGGGTTTCCACTTTAGAAAATGAAATGGATAATGGCCGAAAAAAAAC
>NZ_JEXG01000143.1:0-1317 GCF_000581275.1 Acinetobacter sp. 809848 | reverse complement strand
CCTGGCGCTGCTTTAGCTGCCGGTAGCCACTATAACCCGAACCAAGCCCCTCATCATGGTACTCCAACCACTGGCCATTTAGGCGATCTACCTGTTTTAGTTGTCGATAATACAGGTGTTGCAACAACTGCCGTAATCGCACCTCGATTAAAACTTGCTGATATTCAGGGTCGAGCGATTATGATCCATGCGGGTGGTGACAATTATTCAGACTCACCTCAACCTCTTGGCGGTGGCGGAGCACGAATTGCGTGTGGCGTGATTAAATAATTTATGTATTTTTTAAATTGTGGGTATCTAAAAAGATATCCACAATTCTGTTAATTTATTGATCGTTACAACTTGGTTTAAGTCTAATAAAATCTAAAAAAATGACTGACTTTTGTAGATAAAAAGAATAATATTTTTGAAGTAATAAAAATTTAAAGTTACATAGTGCTTCCTCACGTATTCTCTAATTTAGAACAAAAGCCGTGAATTATCTGACCCAAATATTTAATAGCTTTAAGACGAACTCTATTTTAATTTATTGCCTGCAAATTCTGATTGTACTCACTGGCACAACTTTAGGTTTGCTTTGGCTAGGCTATAATCAACTCATTGTTCCTGTAACCTTAGGCGCAATTGCAGCAGCATTGACAGACTTTGATGATCGTTTAAGTATTCGATTACGCAACTTGATCTATGTCTGCCTGCTCTTTTTTACAGTCAGTAGTATTCTTGGCTTTTTAGCTCCTTACAAAATTTTCTTTATTTTATATCTCTCTATCTCAAGCGCTTTTTTCATATTACTAGGCGCCTTAGGGCAACGTTATGCCACGATTTCTTTTGGCACGATTCTGCTCTCTATTTATAGTATGTTCGGTTTAGGCGAATACGCACATTGGTATCAACAACCTACTTATTTTGTTTATGGTGCTCTGTGGTACGGTTTAACTTCTATTTTATTTTTTATTATTAAACCGACACTTCCCTTACAAGATAAGCTCTCACAAATTTTTAAAGAAATTTCTGTTCTACTACAAGCAAAAGCTCGTTTGTTTGATCCGGACAATAAAGAGAATGTTGAGCAGCTTTTATATGAATTATCTCTACAAAATACGCAAGTTGCCCAAAGCCTCAATCAAATACGCAGTTCTCTACTTACTCGGCTCAAAGCTTCCAGAGTCAGTAATAAAAGTATCTATTGGCTAAACCTATATTTTTTCGCACGAGATATTCACGAGCAAGCCACTTCAAATTATTTACATTACGAACATATTCAACAGAATTTTAGCCGTAGTGATCTTACATAACGGGCTTGGCTATTTATTAGGT
>NZ_JEXG01000142.1:0-1319 GCF_000581275.1 Acinetobacter sp. 809848 | reverse complement strand
TCTGACAGTGACTCTGATTCTGACAGCGACTCGGATTCTGACAGCGACTCGGATTCTGACAGCGACTCGGACTCTGACAGTGACTCGGATTCTGACAGCGACTCCGACTCTGACAGTGACTCGGACTCTGACAGTGACTCGGATTCTGACAGCGACTCTGACTCCGACAGCGACTCTGATTCCGACAGTGACTCAGACAGCGATTCTGACTCGGACTCTGATAGCGACTCTGATTCTGACAGCGACTCGGATTCTGACAGTGACTCGGATTCTGACAGTGACTCCGACTCTGACAGCGACTCGGACTCTGACAGTGACTCGGATTCTGACAGCGACTCCGACTCTGACAGTGACTCGGACTCTGACAGTGACTCGGATTCTGACAGCGACTCTGACTCCGACAGCGACTCTGATTCCGACAGTGACTCAGACAGCGATTCTGACTCGGACTCTGATAGCGACTCTGATTCTGACAGCGACTCGGATTCTGACAGTGACTCGGATTCTGACAGTGACTCCGACTCTGACAGCGACTCGGACTCTGACAGTGACTCGGATTCTGACAGCGACTCTGACTCCGACAGTGACTCTGATTCTGATAGCGACAGTGATTCTGACTCTGACAGCGACTCAGACTCTGATAGCGATTCTGACAGTGACTCGGATTCTGACAGCGACTCGGACTCTGACAGTGACTCGGATTCTGACTCGGACTCTGACAGCGACTCTGATTCCGACAGCGACTCTGACTCTGATTCTGATAGCGACTCGGACTCTGACAGTGACTCGGATTCTGACAGCGACTCTGATTCTGATAGCGACTCGGATTCTGACAGCGACTCTGACTCTGACAGCGACAGCGATTCTGACTCTGATTCCGACAGCGACTCTGACTCTGACAGTGACTCGGATTCTGACAGCGACTCGGACTCTGACAGTGACTCTGACAGCGACAGCGATTCTGACTCTGATTCTGACAGTGACTCGGATTCTGACAGCGACTCGGACTCTGATTCTGATAGCGACTCGGATTCTGATAGCGACAGTGACTCTGACAGCGACTCGGATTCTGACAGCGACTCGGATTCTGACAGCGACTCGGACTCTGACAGTGATTCAGACTCGGATTCTGACAGCGACTCGGACTCTGACAGTGACTCTGATTCTGATAGCGACTCTGACTCTGACTCTGACAGTGACTCGGACTCTGACAGTGACTCGGATTCTGACAGCGACTCGGACTCTGACAGTGACTCTGATTCTGACAGTGACTCGGATTCTGACAGCGACTCGGACTCTGACAGAGTCCGAGTCAGAAT
>NZ_JEXG01000141.1:0-1337 GCF_000581275.1 Acinetobacter sp. 809848 | reverse complement strand
TTGCTGGTTGACGTATAAATCTAGGGTTGAAGGCAATGCTGCCGAGCCAGAGAATTGAGGGAGTGCCGAAGTGACAATATCCCCGCGTTGGCTATAAGCACTCGACCACTGAAAACCGGCCAGACGGACACTGCTTCCCCAATCCGGGCTATTAGAAATAAAGTCCCCTAGGGTATATATCCTGATCTTTTCAGGGTCAACATATTGCCACTTACTTTCTAGGCGCACCCACTTTTCATGGCTATAACTATTTTCATTACTACCGTTATATAAAACGCCTGAAGAAAAGTTACCGATTGCGCTATTAAAGATCCCTTCTGCCGTACCTGAGAAAACATTCTCATCATTGGTTATGGTGTTATACAGACTGTAGTTCAAAATAGCCGCGTTTAAGGGCTTCATCTTTAGCAAATGCGGGCTAGTGACCTGCTGACTACTTAAGTCAACTGAATAACCCGTTAACATGTTCGACGGAACTTTTAAGTTTAAAGACTGCTCATTCTCTAGATATTTAAACTGGATTCCGTTTAGATCATTAATACATACCCACTGATTATCTGGGATATGTTCATCCATTTTTAGTCTTAAAGTTTTTAAAGTGCTAGATCGAATATATAGTTTTCCATCCTTAGATTGCTTTACTGCAACCAAATCTTCATTAGCATTTGAGTTAATCGAAACATTTAAAAATAGATGAATGAAATTAAGATCTTGCTCCTGCTCATTCGCTCCTACTTGTGTATATTCACCATTGCTACCTACAGATTTAGGAACACTGGGAACTGCAGTATTCGTATGATCTAGTAACTGTTCGGCAAAAGAATATGCAGGAAAATACGCAACACATAAGACACCTATAATGTATTTCATATAAGCCTCTTAAAGTGTGGTTTTCTTACCATTAACTGTTAGAGATACGCTGTATTTATGATTTGGTTGGTAGGTAAAGTTACTAATCGAGTAACTTTTCGACTTCTCCGCAAGAATATAACCATTCACAGTATTTACTTTAATGGGATAACTTTTATTTGCTGTTGTATCAATAAGCATTAGACTATTTAACAGCGCATGTCGGTTACCTATATTGCTAATATTTAAAGAAGGTGTGTTCTGGTTAACATCAATTTTCCAACTCAGTTTGGTAATCGCATCTTTATTTACTACAAATACAGGTAATGATGAGCGAAGTAATACATTTACTCCCTGAGCTGCTTTACGGCTATCAATTGGTTTGGGTAACTCATCAATAATAATACGATAGGTTTTTTCACCAGAAATAGGTTCTGGGTTAATTCTAACTACACGTAAGTTATAAGAGTCACTAGGTTGTAGTTTTA
>NZ_JEXG01000140.1:0-1359 GCF_000581275.1 Acinetobacter sp. 809848 | reverse complement strand
GTCATTTTAATTTGACTGCTCGAATACTACATTGGCTTATGGCAGTAGCGATTTTGGCCATGCTATTTATTGGTGTGGGAATGACAACCTCAATCACTTGGCGTCCGTGGTTAATCGATATCCATCGTCCTTTAGGAATCGCAATCTTATTATTGGTCATCATTAGATTAATAAATCGACTCTATTTTCCAATTCCCCCTTTGCCGCCGACTGTACCGCGCTGGCAGGCGTTTATGGCCCATGCATCACATTGGCTGCTTTATATTTTGATGTTTAGTTTGCCATTGCTCGGATGGGCAACGCTATCGGCAGGTAACTGGCCTGTAACTTTATGCTTATATAATTAAAGCTATAGATGCTAAGTTATAGATTTTCCACTTATTTTTTATTAAAGTAAATTAAGTATTTTAATTTATTTAAGCATTATGAATCAGCAAATATTAACAATAGTTATAACTTTGATTGCAGTATCGGGAACACTGCTTGGAGCATATCTAAATAGTAGATCAAATTATAAAATTGCTTCCGAAAAGATCAAAAGTGATGAAAAACAAAATGATTTAAAAATTAAGCTCGAACTAAAGAAAACTCTTTATTTAGATTATTTTGAACATCTATCTCAAGTTCATACATTTTTAGTTAGAATTATTAATGAGCCAGAAAGTAGAAATAAACATGAAAGTATAAGTATTCTTTCATCATCCATAAATAAAATAAAGTTGGTGGCTGAAAGCAAGATAGTTTTGAAAATTTTTGAAATTGAAGAAAATTATATTAATTTACATGCATTTATTATGAAGAATATTTTTGCTTATTCAGATAAAGAGGTTAAATATGAAAACCAAAATGCTCAACAACAAAAAATTCAGGCAGAGGTTGATGAGTTAAAAAATTTACTCAATGGTATAAATGATAAAGATGAGCTATTACATCAAGAAATAATTAAAAAACTTAAAGAAAAAAGTATTTACTTGGATAATCTTATAGATGAAAACTTAGATTTATTTTTAATTATTTTTGAACTTAGAAAAAAATTGATGAAAGAAAGCTTTAAACAAATAGAAAATCTAGAATCTTTAAACAAAGACTTAATTTTACTTATGAGGGAAGATATAGGTCTAGATAATGATTCTAATTTATTGCGATATTTTGCTAGAAATAATAGTGAAAATTTGAAAAGTGCAATATATGATCTCCTTGATTCAGCTATTAAAGAATAGGAAATCTTTAGTTAATATCCTGTATTAAAGATAAACTAAATAGGTAATGCTAAACCATTAGTGAAAAATTGATTCTTTAGAAAATTGTAGAGTGGGTGGGTAATTTGAATATTACTTTAATATTTAAATTTAATATTTT
>NZ_JEXG01000139.1:0-1363 GCF_000581275.1 Acinetobacter sp. 809848 | reverse complement strand
CCTCCTGCGTGCAAAGCAGGCGCTCTACCAACTAAGCTAAGTCCCCAGCTTACATCATCAGTCATGTATCTTTTATCTATAACTTCAACCAGTCAAAGTCATGGTGGGTCTGACAAGACTTGAACTTGTGACCCCACGCTTATCAAGCGTGTGCTCTAACCAACTGAGCTACATAGCCGAAAACTGTGCGCGCATTATCTTAACTTCTTTAACGCACGTCAAGAAAAATTTTAAATAAAATGAGGTGAAGTGAGCCTATAAGCCGGGTTCTGTCGAGGATGGCCATTCCTCTAGGCGTACAATCACTCATACGCTCAAGCGACCTACCCGAATCCAGTACGGGCCGTACCTCAGGATTCCTATTTGGTCTTGCTTCTGGTGGGGTTTACCATGCCGTGAACTGTTACCAGACACGCGGTGCGCTCTTACCGCACCCTTTCACCCTTACCTCACGAATGAGGCGGTCTACTCTCTGCTGCACTTTCCGTCGGCTTTCACCGCCCAGGCGTTACCTGGCACCCTGCCCTATGAAGCCCGGACTTTCCTCCCCTGCTTCAGTCACGAAGACCTCCACAGCAGCGACCATCCAGCTCACTTCAGGGGCGCATATTAACAAATTTATTTACTAATTGCTTGTGCTTTTTTGAGCAATTAATTTTTTATATTTGTCGAATAGCTCATCTTCCGTCTCCACATGCTGCGGATCTTTAGGAATACAGTCCACTGGACAAAATAACTGACATTGCGGCTGGTCATGATGACCAACGCATTCAGTGCATAAATCTGGATGAATTTCATAAATCACTTCACCCATGAAAATAGCTTCATTTGGGCAAACTGGTTCACAAACATCACAGTTTATGCATTCATCGGTGATATATAACGACACTTTACCAACCTTGTTGATGTTTACGTTCAAAGGCCTCAACCACAGCTTGCGGAACAAACTTGGTTACATCCCCTTTTAAACGAGCAATTTCCCGAATTAATGTCGAAGAAATAAATGAATACTGCTCAGATGGTGTTAAAAATACTGCTTCAAAATGTGGGTCAAGTTGACGGTTCATATTGGCAAGTTGAAATTCATATTCAAAATCAGAAACTGCTCTTAAACCACGAAGTACTGCTGTTGCCTTTTGCTCTTTGAAAAAATTAACTAGTAAACCATCAAAGCCTACAAATTCAACATTTGATAAATGGCTGAGTGATGTTTGGGCCAGTTCAACTCTCTCTTCTAGACTGAACAAAGGGTTTTTATGATGTCCAATTGCAATTGCTACTACAACCTCATCAAACATTCTTGATGCTCTAGTAACTAAATCAACGTGTCCATTCGTGATGGGGTCAAATGTTCCAGGATAAA
>NZ_JEXG01000138.1:0-1387 GCF_000581275.1 Acinetobacter sp. 809848 | reverse complement strand
TAAAGTGAATGCGATCACGAGTGTATCTAGTGACAGCGGTAGCCTACGGTATCGCCAAGAAATATTCGGTTTGTCAGAACCCCAAATTGGTTCATTTGGCTGGGGTGGCTATGTTGAGCGAGATCAGGATGCAAAAGAAAACAATGCATCGGTCTATGCATCTTACCGAGCACGAGCAGCTTACCTGACGGGACGTTATAACCGATTTGGCGACAACGATCAGGTTGCACTTTCAGCAACAGGTTCATTGGTTGCTGCGGCGGGACGTATCTTTGCGGCTAATGAAATTGGAGACGGCTATGCGGTTGTCACGAATGCCGGACCACAAAGTCAAATTATAAATGGTGGGGTCAATTTGGGAGAAACTGACAAGTCTGGAAGATTTCTGATTCCTAGTCTCATGCCATATCAAGTGAACCATATTTATTTAGATCCATCGTATCTTCCTCTGAATTGGAATGTTAAATCTACAGATCAAAAAACAGTCGTGGGTTATCGTCAAGGAACTTTGGTTGACTTTGGTGCTCATCAGGTTATTTCAGGATTAGTGAAACTTGTTGATCAAAAAAATTCACCGTTAAAGCCGGGTTATACCGTTCGAATTAATGGTCAGCAAAATGGGATGGTTGGGTATGACGGTGAAGTATTTATTCCAAACCTATTGAAGCAAAACAAACTTGAAGTCGATCTTCTAGATCATGGTTCATGCCAAGTTGGCTTCACTTATAACAGTAATCAGTACTCAACTAAAAAATTGGGACCTTATATATGTCATTAAATATTATGAATAAGGCTCAAATAGAGAGCTATAAGTTTTTTCCATTGTCTTTAAAATATTTTGTAGGCATTTGCTTATTTTATCTCGTTTATGCATTTTTTAGTCCTGCACATGCGGCTTGTACGGTAAGTGGGACCACGAATAATACGTTTACCTACACAGCAGCAAATATTAATAGTGATGCAACCGTAAATCTTTCAGGAACAATTACTTGTACGAATTTAGGACTTCCCCAGATTTCTAATTTCATGTGTATGAAAACCGTATTTACGGGAACAACAAATGCAATTAACAGTGTTTCATTACCGTATACGGTTACTGCAACTGTAGGCGGGGCAGGTTCCTCTACCACCAACCAAACCTCCAATGTGTGGTATGGCCCAGTACCAACAGTCGCATCAAATAATATTGTGAGCTACTCGGTAAATATAAAAGTACCAGCTCGAACAGGGTCTCTCATTGCATACCCTCAAGGAACATATACGGCTTCGGTTCGGTTGTATTGGGATATGGATCTTTTGGGTTTGTCATGTGGTGATTTACTTGGTGGCTGGGATTCAGGCGATACATTGCTAACAGCAAACTTTGTGGTCCCAAGCCTGTGCCAAT
>NZ_JEXG01000137.1:0-1415 GCF_000581275.1 Acinetobacter sp. 809848 | reverse complement strand
CCTGCCATTATTAATCAGAAAATTTATACTTTCGCCAACCAGCCGCATGAGATTTTAGGATATTTACAACATCCGTCGGTTATAAAGGCAATTATTGAACCTTTTCAGAAAAATGAGGGCTAAATGTATATATTTTCTACAATTTGAGTTATTTTTAATCGCTTGACTGTTTTTTTTAATATTTCTTCAGAAAACTATTTGACACTTTTATTAAATCGACCTAATATACGCCCACCTCTGAAACGTCCCTATCGTCTAGAGGCCTAGGACATCGCCCTTTCACGGCGGTAACCGGGGTTCGAATCCCCGTAGGGACGCCAATATTTTTTCAGATGTATGCCTCATATAAGTCCCTATCGTCTAGAGGCCTAGGACATCGCCCTTTCACGGCGGTAACCGGGGTTCGAATCCCCGTAGGGACGCCAATATTTTTTCAGATGTATGCCTCATATAAGTCCCTATCGTCTAGAGGCCTAGGACATCGCCCTTTCACGGCGGTAACCGGGGTTCGAATCCCCGTAGGGACGCCAAATTCTAAAAAGCCACTGCATAACGTCAGTGGCTTTTTTCTTGCCTAAAAAAATGAAAAGCTAATCAATGATTAGCTTTTCATATGCTCTCTCAACCCGCAATTCCCACTTGTACTTCAAGGCGACCTGACTGCACTCGTAGTCCTCTAATTTCAAACTGATCTACGAGCTGCTGCACAAGCTCACGACTTTCTCTCAAAATATTCAAGCCCGGTAAAATACTAAAATCAGTCAAACTTAAAAGCTTTTCAACCATCCATGAACGGTTGTTAATAAAGTCAATAAATCCTGCTTGCTCTAGGTCAATAAACCACATGCGATGCCCATCGCGTTGGATTCCGGGAATATCGCCAATCAAGTGATTAATGAGTGATGGAATAGGCAACATATTTACGACTTCGAAACCAACTCGACCAATACGGCGCACAGCCCAATTTGACAAGGTGCCGCCATGTCGAATCTGAACATCAAGACTTTCATCCATTTGTCGCAAACGTAAGAATTTTTCCTGCCCAATACGACATTCCAATACTTTAAAATCTAAACTCAAACGATACATGAAGCGATGATAATGCCCATCGATCTCGACTTGGAAACTGTCATTGCCGCATTTAATTTTAATATCATCAATTTCGGAGCGATCAATGCGCTTACGAATTTGATTATTTAATAACATTTCGGGTAAGTACAACGTTAAGGTACTTTTGCCCAAAAAAGTTCGCGCCATAATCAACGCGACTTGGCGTGCTGTTTCACTGGTTTCAGACACCATATCTCTTACAGTACCTGCTGCCAGATTTGTCATTCCGACAACTCCACGTCGTGTATGAGTAGTTACTTGATCGAGTGCGTCCAAAGCAGCATCAGCAACCTCTGCAATATTAC
>NZ_JEXG01000136.1:0-1459 GCF_000581275.1 Acinetobacter sp. 809848 | reverse complement strand
TCAAAAATATAAGCCAAATTTAGATATGGTGGCTAAATCAAATTTTGATAAAAAAATTAACGCATTAATTCAAGAGTGTTTAGCTGGAGCAAGAGCTATAGGAGATGACCATATTAAATGGTTATTGTCTAAAGCTGTAATAAATGCCCTTCATGCTTATGATGATCAAGTGCAAGTTCCATATGGAAATATTTTTTATGTTCATGCGATGGATATGATTAATGGGATGAGTGGGGTGCAGAGTGGACAAGCATTACTTGAAACTTGGTTAGGCGTAGAAAAAATTGCCAAAGAAAATATTTATATGAGGGCAATTTGTTATAACCAAGAAAGTTTAAAAAATAAATATAATGCAGCGGCACCAAGTATTATCGATATTTCTTGGGATGATGGACAAAATGCAGCTAAAACTGCGATTGCAGCATTTGTTGCGGCAGATAAAGCTTGGCAAGAATGGGCAGCAGATAAAACCAATAACGGTTATATGTTACATGGGCAAAAATTTAGCCTATTAAAAACGTTTTACTGGATGTCTGAACTGACCCAAACTGCAGTGAAGTGGAGTATGAAATATACGCCAAGTTCAGAATTTGCAAAAAAACTTGGACGCTTAACGTTTTATACTTTTGCTCATAGTGGGGCATTGGTTGAGCATGTTGCAAAAAACTCTCTATATTATCTTATTCCAGTTCAAACTTTAACGGGTCGGATTAAGTTGACACCTGAAATGGTGCAGAACAACTGGAAAAAGTATTCTTCATCCGCAACCAACCCAAGTAAAGCAGCCAAACAAATTGATCGGATTATTGCAAATAGTTCACCAAGTGCAGGTTTGCGTGTATCTGGTGTGGTTGCAATATTTGAACTGATTAACTTAGGAACACAGATTTCTAAGTTTAATATTGATCCATCCGTAGATAATACTTTGTCATATATGTCAGGCATGATGGCAACAACAGCTGCTATTTTAGAAGTGGGCAGTAGCTCAATGGAAAAGTTTTCTTTTGCAGAGCGTGCCGCGTATATTGCTAAGTGTGGGGCATATTTCGCGATCGCGGGTGCTATATTTTCTTTAATAATTGATGGGAAAAGTGCCTATAAGTCGTGGAATGAAAGTAATCCATATGCAAGAGCACTGAATACTGCCAAAACAATTAACTCTTTTGCGACTTTAGTTGTAGGAATTAGTGCTTTCTTGAATCTTCCACTCATGAAAAACACATCACTGTATTATAATGTTGAAAAATATGTAATTGGCCGTGCATTATTAGGTATTAGGGCGATAGAAGCTGCTGCAACCCTAAGTGTATTGGGGATAGCACTTGTCGCCTTAGAGATTTATTTAAAGAATTATGTCCTAGATAATGCCATGCAAGATTGGTGTCAAAAATGTGCATTCAAGCTAAAAAAGGAAAATGGTGAAGATTATTTTAGTAAGAATACAACAAGCGAATAAGTA
>NZ_JEXG01000135.1:0-1539 GCF_000581275.1 Acinetobacter sp. 809848 | reverse complement strand
GACGGGATCGAACCGCCGACATTCTGCTTGTAAGGCAGACGCTCTACCAACTGAGCTAAGCGCCCTTAACGTCTTCATCGTTTGTGAGGTGCATTATAGAGAATCTTTAACAGGTGTCAAACGCTTTTCGACAACTTTTCAAAAAAATGCGAATGAATGATTAAAAATAAGTCATTATTAAGTAAAAAACAATTTTTTGTATTTTATTTAAGCACTTATTTTAATATTTTGATCATTCAGCTAATTAAATAAAAATTTTTAAAATCTTATTTTAGGTTAAAGATTGCTCAGACAAATAAACCAATGCATCTTCAGCGACTAAATCAAACAGTTCAATGATTTCTTCATTACGCATTCGAATACAGCCATGTGACATGGGAACGCCCATCGGTTCTTTATCAGGAGTGCCATGAATATAGATATAACGCTGCATGGTGTCATGACCTTCGCCTTTATTAAAGCCTTCTTCTAAGCCATCTAACCAAAGAATACGTGACAATATCCAATCTCTTTCAGGGAATTGTGCTGCTAGTTCACTACTATAGACCTCCCCTGTGGGCTTACGTGCAATAAAAACCGCATTTTGAGGAGATTGTGCACCAATTTTTTTTGCAACCCTATGCCATCCACGTGGAGTCCTACCAGTATTCTCTTGCTCACCGATTCCGTTCTTTCCGGTAGAAATGACATAAAATTTATTATGTTTAGGCAAAGTTAATGTTTGATTTGCTAAATCGATGAGGACATCTACATCTTCGAGCTTAAATTGAGACATTGAACTTATTCTCTTATATCAACTCAAATACTTTGAGTTTAAGTAAAAATTTATATGAAGAACTTGTCTTGCGCCAAAATTAAAAGATTATCAATCTTCTCTTATCTACGCGCAGTTTCGCTGCTTGTCTTGAGCCAAAATTAAAAGATTATCAATCTTCTCTTATCTACGCGCAGTTTCACTGCTTGTCTTGCGCCAAAATTAAAAGATTATCAATCTTTTAATTTTGGCTCAGGGCGTAGCCATAACCAAACTGCAACGATGAACATGGTAGTATCAGTAAAAACCTTGACCCAAAGCGGTGCTGAAGTAAACAGCATTATAAGGCCACTGATTGCCATCATTATGCTTGCAATCCATTTGGCTTTACGTGGTACTGTACCATTGGCTCGCCAATCACGTAATGTTGGGCCGTATTTGGGATGGTTTAATAACCAATCATCCATTTGTGGCCATCCTTTCGAAGCTGCCCATGCAGCTAGAATCAAAAACACTGTTGTGGGCATACCTGGTAAAATTGCTCCAATAATGCCTAGTGTGATAAAAATCACGACCAAAGAGCGCCAGAACAATGTTCGCATATATAAACCTTAACCTGCTGTTAGCGTTAGTATAAAGTGTTTTTCTAATATTGTTTGTTGATCCCTTATGAAATTAGGATGAATTACTTCGAGTATTAAATATATGAATATTGCCTCAGTGAAAACTTCCTATTTCGAACCATGGCTTCAATTTCAACATCCTATAGTGCGACAGTTGGCTTT
>NZ_JEXG01000134.1:0-1540 GCF_000581275.1 Acinetobacter sp. 809848 | reverse complement strand
GTCGCCAATCCGCAAAATCCCTAAAAGTTTGTAGGATAAAGCGTACATTCAGAAATGATTTAACTTTTTAAAGTGAATATGAATAATAGCCACCTTATGACTTCAAGAAAAAAATCAAATGCGCATTAGAAAATCTTCAAGACTATTAGTTCTTAATGAAAATCATCAAACTTTATTATTTCAGTTTACTCATAAAAATGATGCTTTGGCTGGACAATCATATTGGGCAACCGTAGGTGGTGGGCTTGAAGAAGGGGAAACCTTCAAGCAAGCAGCTTGCCGAGAGCTTTATGAAGAGTTAGGCGTAGTCAGGCAAAATGTAGGGAATCATGTTGCAACACGCAATTTTGAAATGATGTTACCGAGTGCGGAAATGGTGATTTCTGAAGAAAGGCTTTTTATTGTTTTTATTAAAAATGAAGAAGTGAATACAGCAAACTGGTCAGAACATGAAAAGCTTGTGATTAGTAAAAGCCGTTGGTGGACGTTTGAAGAGCTAAGCCAAACAGATGAGATTGTTTATCCAAACAACATTCCTAATATTCTTGCAGATAGCCTACCTGAGATTTTTAATTCCTAGAATCTTCCAATATTCAGATATAAAAAAAGCCCGACGTCCTGTCGAGCTTTTTCGTATTTGGTTGCTAGATATGACTCCTGTCGTATCTCACGCTCCTGGTGCTTGAACCTATTATTGTTGTTTTATGTTCCGGAACATCCTGTTCCTGTATGAGTTCATATTAGGAAAAAAGAGGGATATCGCCAATCCGCAAAATCCCTAAAAGTTTGTAGGATAAAACGTACATTGAAACATGGTGTGAGGCATTTTGTAGTTACAGAGGGGGCGAATAGAGGAGGCTTACTTTTATACCTAATCATTGAAGATGCTGAGAAGAATAAGAGTTGCCATTAATAACAATATGTTATGTTTAAGTTTGGTTGTAAAAAGAACAATTTTATCGGGAGTAATCAATAAATGACCGTTATGTTGGTAAAACCTCATTTAAAATTTAAAGAGAGCTATAGCAACTATATTAATGAATTAGCAGATGAAGATCGTCACCCTTTGACAACGGAGTTTGACCATACAAATTTTGAATCATTTTTGAATAAACTGAGAGATTATGAAAAAGGGGAATCCCTAGAAGAAGGGCATGTTCCCAACATTACATATTGGTTAGTAGAAGGTAATGAAATTATTGGCGCGTCTAACTTGCGACTTAAACTCAATGAACAGATTGAATATTGTGGTGGACATATTGGTTTAGGTATTCGTCCTTCTAAACGTGGGCAGAATTTTGGCTCGAAATTGTTAGAGCTTACAATTCAGGAGGCATGGAAGTTAGGCCTAACGGAGTTACATATACATTGTTATAAATCTAATTTAGCTTCTGCAAAAACTATTCAAGCAAACAATGGTCGTCTTCATTCTGAAATTACTCTCAACCAAGTAGTTCAAAGGTATATTGTGAATAAAACAATATAAGAATTTTCTTTTAGAGCATTTTTAAACACCAATAAAAAAAGCCCGACATCCTGT
>NZ_JEXG01000133.1:0-1578 GCF_000581275.1 Acinetobacter sp. 809848 | reverse complement strand
GGTATCGGTGATGGCACATCTCCAATCGCTCCAGTGATTGATGTCGTTCAAGGCGGTATTGATATTCTACAAGGTGTAGAGAGTCTAAAAACTGAGATCATCAATACTGGTATCGACACTGTTGCTGATACTATTATTGGTATTCTTCCACAAACTGAATATCCTGTTTCAGACCTAGCAGATCTTGGCACTTTAACTTTCGAAACTTCTCGTGACACAGTAAACGGTGCACTTGAAGTTGTTTCTGATTTAGTTGGTGGTGATATTCAAGGTGCTACTGAATCTGCTACCGGTATTCTCGATATGCTGATTACAAATGGCACAACTGCTACTGGCTTAGTAACAGAAATCATTGGTGGATTGACAGGAACTATTGGTGGGGTTACTGGTGGAGATAGCTCACTAGGCTTAGTCACTGATTTACTTGGCGGTTTAACTGGTAGCGTAGATGGTGATAACCCTCTTGGCTTAGTGACCGACCTTCTAGGCGGCTTAACTGGTGGCGTTACTGGCGGTACAGACAACCCTATCGGCATCGTAACAGATATCGTGGGTAGCTTAACGGGCGGTGTGACTGGTGAAGGCGGATTAGATGTTATTTCTAATTTACTAGGCGGATTAACTGGTGGTAGCTTACTCGGTGGTGTAACGTCGACAGTATCAAGCGTAACTAATACAACGCATACTATCGTACCTACATCATTACTTACCGATAACTTCTTAGAAAACTCTTTCAATACTGTTTAATATAAGTCGTTAAAATAAAGCCACTTATTACAAGTGGCTTTATTTATTAATATATTTTTAAATATTAATTTACTTCTTCCCATCTATAATATTTCTTATGAGCCAGCTCTAACATTGCATAATCATTAGGTGTATCACCATAAGCATAAATTGTAGAATACTGAGTTAAATCATAATTGTTTTTTATTCTATTTACTTTTTCTAAATAACCGCAATCACCATTAATAAAATCACCTGTCAAAATACCATCACGTATTTCAAGTTGATTACATATAACCTCTAAATCTAAAGATTGGCACCAGCTTTCTAAATAAACACCTAATGATGCAGATACAACCACAACCTGATCACCTTGTTGTTTATGCCAAAGAATACGCTCCAAAGCATTTTGACGCACACAGGTAGGAAGGACATTTTTAGCAAACTCTTGTCCCATATATTTTAGGGAATCTGCATCATAGCCCACGTATCCCACCTGACAGAGTTTAGTTCGGATAGTTTTATCGGTTACCCATCCAAGCTTATAACCCGCTATATAAGGTGCAAGTCGAATACCACCTAGTATTTGAGTTTTTTTATTTAAAGAAAATTTAAGGAATAGACTGAATGTATCGTTATGAGTGATCGTGCCATCAAAGTCAAATAAAGCTAAGTTCATTTATGATTATCTCTAATATAATTAAAAAGTTATAAATTTAGATTTTTTAAAGTACTAAAAAACAGGCACAAAAAAACCGCTATAAAAGCGGTTAATTCTTCAAGTTGGTGCGCTCAGAGAGATTCGAACTCCCGACCCCTTAGTTCGTAGCCAAGTGCTCTATCCAGCTGAGC
>NZ_JEXG01000132.1:0-1579 GCF_000581275.1 Acinetobacter sp. 809848 | reverse complement strand
TGGTATCGGTGGTGGAACTTCCCCAATCTCTCCAGTGATTGATGTTGTTCAAGGCGGTATTGATATTCTTCAGGGCGTAGAAAGCTTAAAAACTGAAATTATCAACACTGGCATTGATACAGTTGCAGATACAATTATCAGCATTCTTCCACAAGCAGAACATCCTGTTTCTGAACTTGCAGACCTCGGCACATTAACTTTCGAAACTTCTCGTGACACAGTAAACGGTGCACTTGAAGTTGTTTCTGATTTAGTTGGTGGTGATATTCAAGGTGCTACTGAATCTGCTACCGGTATTCTCGATATGCTGATTACAAATGGCACAACTGCTACTGGCTTAGTAACAGAAATCATTGGTGGATTGACAGGAACTATTGGTGGGGTTACTGGTGGAGATAGCTCACTAGGCTTAGTCACTGATTTACTTGGCGGTTTAACTGGTAGCGTAGATGGTGATAACCCTCTTGGCTTAGTGACCGACCTTCTAGGCGGCTTAACTGGTGGCGTTACTGGCGGTACAGACAACCCTATCGGCATCGTAACAGATATCGTGGGTAGCTTAACGGGCGGTGTGACTGGTGAAGGCGGATTAGATGTTATTTCTAATTTACTAGGCGGATTAACTGGTGGTAGCTTACTCGGTGGTGTAACGTCGACAGTATCAAGCGTAACTAATACAACGCATACTATCGTACCTACATCATTACTTACCGATAACTTCTTAGAAAACTCTTTCAATACTGTTTAATATAAGTCGTTAAAATAAAGCCACTTATTACAAGTGGCTTTATTTATTAATATATTTTTAAATATTAATTTACTTCTTCCCATCTATAATATTTCTTATGAGCCAGCTCTAACATTGCATAATCATTAGGTGTATCACCATAAGCATAAATTGTAGAATACTGAGTTAAATCATAATTGTTTTTTATTCTATTTACTTTTTCTAAATAACCGCAATCACCATTAATAAAATCACCTGTCAAAATACCATCACGTATTTCAAGTTGATTACATATAACCTCTAAATCTAAAGATTGGCACCAGCTTTCTAAATAAACACCTAATGATGCAGATACAACCACAACCTGATCACCTTGTTGTTTATGCCAAAGAATACGCTCCAAAGCATTTTGACGCACACAGGTAGGAAGGACATTTTTAGCAAACTCTTGTCCCATATATTTTAGGGAATCTGCATCATAGCCCACGTATCCCACCTGACAGAGTTTAGTTCGGATAGTTTTATCGGTTACCCATCCAAGCTTATAACCCGCTATATAAGGTGCAAGTCGAATACCACCTAGTATTTGAGTTTTTTTATTTAAAGAAAATTTAAGGAATAGACTGAATGTATCGTTATGAGTGATCGTGCCATCAAAGTCAAATAAAGCTAAGTTCATTTATGATTATCTCTAATATAATTAAAAAGTTATAAATTTAGATTTTTTAAAGTACTAAAAAACAGGCACAAAAAAACCGCTATAAAAGCGGTTAATTCTTCAAGTTGGTGCGCTCAGAGAGATTCGAACTCCCGACCCCTTAGTTCGTAGCCAAGTGCTCTATCCAGCTGAGC
>NZ_JEXG01000131.1:0-1601 GCF_000581275.1 Acinetobacter sp. 809848 | reverse complement strand
CCTATTATTGTTGTTTTATGTTCCGGAACATCCTGTTCCTGTATGAGTTCATATTAGGAAAAAAGAGGGATATCGCCAATCCGCAAAATCCCTAAAAGTTTGTAGGATAAAACGTACATTGAAACATGGTGTGAGGCATTTTGTAGTTACAGAGGGGGCGAATAGAGGAGGCTTACTTTTATACCTAATCATTGAAGATGCTGAGAAGAATAAGAGTTGCCATTAATAACAATATGTTATGTTTAAGTTTGGTTGTAAAAAGAACAATTTTATCGGGAGTAATCAATAAATGACCGTTATGTTGGTAAAACCTCATTTAAAATTTAAAGAGAGCTATAGCAACTATATTAATGAATTAGCAGATGAAGATCGTCACCCTTTGACAACGGAGTTTGACCATACAAATTTTGAATCATTTTTGAATAAACTGAGAGATTATGAAAAAGGGGAATCCCTAGAAGAAGGGCATGTTCCCAACATTACATATTGGTTAGTAGAAGGTAATGAAATTATTGGCGCGTCTAACTTGCGACTTAAACTCAATGAACAGATTGAATATTGTGGTGGACATATTGGTTTAGGTATTCGTCCTTCTAAACGTGGGCAGAATTTTGGCTCGAAATTGTTAGAGCTTACAATTCAGGAGGCATGGAAGTTAGGCCTAACGGAGTTACATATACATTGTTATAAATCTAATTTAGCTTCTGCAAAAACTATTCAAGCAAACAATGGTCGTCTTCATTCTGAAATTACTCTCAACCAAGTAGTTCAAAGGTATATTGTGAATAAAACAATATAAGAATTTTCTTTTAGAGCATTTTTAAACACCAATAAAAAAAGCCCGACATCCTGTCGAGCTTTTTCGTATTTGGTTGCTAGATATGACTCCTGTCGTATCTCACGCTCCTGGTGCTTGAACCTATTATTGTTGTTTTGTGTTCCGGAACATCCTGTTCCTGTATGAGTTCATATTAGGAAAAAAGCGGGAAGTCGCCAATCCGCAAAATCCCTAAAAGTTTGTAGGATAAAGCGTACATTCAGAAATGATTTAACTTTTTAAAGTGAATATGAATAATAGCCACCTTATGACTTCAAGAAAAAAATCAAATGCGCATTAGAAAATCTTCAAGACTATTAGTTCTTAATGAAAATCATCAAACTTTATTATTTCAGTTTACTCATAAAAATGATGCTTTGGCTGGACAATCATATTGGGCAACCGTAGGTGGTGGGCTTGAAGAAGGGGAAACCTTCAAGCAAGCAGCTTGCCGAGAGCTTTATGAAGAGTTAGGCGTAGTCAGGCAAAATGTAGGGAATCATGTTGCAACACGCAATTTTGAAATGATGTTACCGAGTGCGGAAATGGTGATTTCTGAAGAAAGGCTTTTTATTGTTTTTATTAAAAATGAAGAAGTGAATACAGCAAACTGGTCAGAACATGAAAAGCTTGTGATTAGTAAAAGCCGTTGGTGGACGTTTGAAGAGCTAAGCCAAACAGATGAGATTGTTTATCCAAACAACATTCCTAATATTCTTGCAGATAGCCTACCTGAGATTTTTAATTCCTAGAATCTTCCAATATTCAGATATAAAAAAAGCCC
>NZ_JEXG01000130.1:0-1609 GCF_000581275.1 Acinetobacter sp. 809848 | reverse complement strand
TTTATAGAATTATGGTGGCAGAACGAGAAAGGGTTCGCAGACTAGTAATAACTCAAACTAGCACACCCGTAGGTGTCCCTCTCCCGTCCTACCGCTACGGGAAAGGGACGAGTAGCTACCACACAAGACTATTCCTCAGAAGAAATAACTCTGATGCGGGAGATAATATTCAGCCTGTCAAAGCCGGCTGGCAATGTGGCCAGCAGGCAAAGGATAGTGCTCTACCCTATTGCAGTCAAGCACACAAAACGACATTTGTTTTAAATTAGATCATTAAAAAGTAAGGATAAATAATGAATGAGTTATTGTTAAATTGGGGTTTATAACGGGATTGAATTTTATATAGATATATTAGTTTTAACAGGTAAGATGAGAATATAAAAATGGTAAATGATGAAATTAATGATGTAGAAAGTTTTTCTTAGAATTACTACTAAATTTACAATCACAATAAGTCACCGATACCTTTAAACCTATTATTTATACTTCTCGCGATAAGCTTTCTGCTCCGAATAATTCAACAAAAAAGAGCTGATAAATTATTGCTTGCTTTTTATTCTATTTATTTCAATTTATAAAAAATATATAATATTCTCAATAGTTTTCTAATTATCTATTACATTCAATCAAGATCATATATTTTCAATAAAGAGAATAAAATGCAAGACCAAGCTTTAACCTCTCTTCCTCAAGATTTAAATGAGGATCAAAATATTACAACTCCACCAATTTCACACTCAGGAATTCATCATTTTAAGTTTCATGGGAATGCCTCAGAATATTTTGGAATCTGGATCGTTAATATTCTTTTGACTATTATTACTTTAAGCTTCTATGCGCCTTGGGCTAAAGTTCGTCGCTTACGCTATTTCTATGGCAATACAGAATTTTTTGAACGTCGCTTTGATTTTACAGGCATTCCAACCAAGATTTTGATTGGACGTTTAATTGCATTAGGAATTTACGTCGTATTTGCAATTTCCTCACAGTATTCAATGATTGCGACTGTGGTTGGACTAGTTGCGCTATATGCAGCAGTACCTTGGCTAATTCGCGCTACTTTGCGTTTTACTGCAAGAAATAGTAAGTTCGGCAACGCACGTTTTTATTTTGGTGGAACAATAAAAGAATCTTATAAAGTCTTTCTTTTGAGTATATTGGTATATATTTTCACTCTAGGAATCTTTACACCTGTAGCTATTTGGCTATATAAAAAATATTATCTTAACAACTTATATGCTGGACAATTAAATTTTAAATTAAACGCGAAATGGTCTGCATATATGGCTGCAGTTTATATACCAGTTTTTATTGCAATTGGTATAATTTCTATTTTTTCAATCATTTACTTTGCTATGGCAGGAACAATTTCTGGGTTCTCACCAAACGCTATATTCTTTGGAATATTTACGGTATATGCATTTATTGGATTATTTATTTATCCATTAATTGCTGCACGTATTTTTATTACGACATGGAACAATACTACAGTTGGAAACAGTCAATTTAAAACAGACTGTAATCAATGGCGTTTTGCATGGATTGTAGCATCGAACTGGATTGTAAAAATCTTATCCATAGGTTTAATGTCTGCTTGGGCTGCAGTTCG
>NZ_JEXG01000129.1:0-1610 GCF_000581275.1 Acinetobacter sp. 809848 | reverse complement strand
GGGGGATTTTCTAGGCTTAATGCGGTGCTAATTTTGCAATGTAAGTGGGGAATTAGAGATTAATTGTCATTTTATTCGTTTCGTATTTCGATTCTTTTGCATTTTTTATTAAGTGGGATTTTTACTAACTTTTCTTTAAACCAATTTAAAAGAAAGTTGAATTGACTTTTAAAGGAGCATCATAGCAATGGTTTAGCTGATAACTTAGATCTAACAATTATTTAGGGAAAATATAATTATATTAACCTTATGCTTTGTCAGCATAAGGTTATCACTACTGTACCATTCTGATATTTTTAATATATTAAAACATTGATTGAACTAAATACTACATAACATCAAAAGCAATTAATTCGCTCTTGTAAATCTTTACTAATTCCCTCTAATCCCGGGTAGATAAAACTATGTGTCACCCCAAAAAGAGCAAGTTCACGCTTTATTTCCATTCTAACTGAAAATGGGATGTGGTACTTTGTTATACGCCCCCATCTTAGCGGAATGTGTGGATCTTGCTGAATTGAAAAGAGTCCAGCTTGTGAAGTAATTCGAGGGCTGACATGATTTGAAAAGAACAAACCATCACTAGCAAATGGATCACAAGTGTTAATGTCTAGAGGTGGATGCTTTACGCGCATAACATAAAATGCAGCATCCCCAAGAAAATCGGGTGTATCGATCTGCTCTTTCAATAACCAAGTATCATTTACAAATTCAAATACTGCAAAATATAGAGCAACAAGTGGATTTGTTGTCCAGTCTAAAAGACGAGTTGGTAATCCATAATGCTGCGCGAGAGCTAGCCAATCCCAATCATTTACTGGCGGTGATTCAAGATATGGACCAGCAGCATTCTTGAAGCGTTTAAAAGCTTCACGTTCATTGATAATACTGACTGGATATCTGAGATCAA
This sequence comes from Acinetobacter sp. 809848, assembly GCF_000581275.1. NCBI lineage: Bacteria > Pseudomonadati > Pseudomonadota > Gammaproteobacteria > Moraxellales > Moraxellaceae > Acinetobacter > Acinetobacter sp. 809848. The sequence continues at coordinate 700 of NZ_JEXG01000129.1, read as the reverse complement.
AATATATTTTTCCGTTTTCGTACTGCTGAGGTTTACTTGTTATTCGACCAATTTTAGGAATTAATGAATAATCGCTACGCCGCTCACCACGGAAGTAATGCCCATCATCGAGAGATACATTCCTTAAAATATTATGAATATCCTCAAAAGAACTAATTTTTTCTTCATCTATCATTAAAATCACATCTCCCCAAAGTAACTTCTCTTATCATTAAATTTTATGATAAATTAATCTCATCCTATTTTTCTAATAAAAGATATATCATTTTTAAAATATATTCTATTAATTATTTTATTAAGCTTAGAGAGTTAGAAAAACTTTGTGCATAATTATTCCATATCAGTAAATTATAAATACTAGGCTAAAAATATGGCTAGTTTTATTTAAACTAAAACTAGCCATATTAATTTAAAAAAATTAATTCTATTTTCTTCCCGCATCTAATGCAGCTTATTCTATCCAATTAGGGAGATCCATTACCTATTCCCAAACAATTTAGGCAATATTTTGATTAGCTTTACTCTCTTTCAGGGCTTTTATTAATTTAGTTAAGTTCTACTCTGGATCTAACGACCTCACAACCACACATCACGGCGCAAGCCTGAAACACGTAGATGTAAACAAAGCGACTCTATTATTCAAACCGTCTATTATCACAACTTCATAATGGGCAAATTTTTTACTACTTCCGACCTTGGT
>NZ_JEXG01000128.1:0-1669 GCF_000581275.1 Acinetobacter sp. 809848 | reverse complement strand
TACTCAATCTGGACTGGTTGATATTAACGTTCCTGATTTGGGTGTAGATAAAGCAGTTGTTGCTGAAATCTTGGTTCAGGTTGGTGACAAAGTTGATGTAGACCAAAGCCTTGTTGTTGTTGAGTCAGATAAAGCAACTGTGGAAGTTCCAAGTACTGTTGCTGGTGTTGTGAAAGCAATTCACTTGCAAGCAGGCCAACAAGTTTCACAAGGTGTATTACTGGCAACAATTGAAGCTGAAGGCCAAGCACCTGCTGCTGCACCAGCGGCGAAAGCAGAATCAGCTCCACAGGCAGCAGCACCTAAAGCGGCAACTCCTGCTCCGACTCAAGCAGTATCTGCCCCTGCTTCTTCTGGTAATGATAAATTAACCAAAGAACAAGAAGCCGAAAACGCTAAAGTTTATGCAGGCCCAGCTGTGCGTAAGCTTGCTCGTGAACTTGGTGTAGTTTTATCTCAAGTTAAAACTTCTGGTGAACATGGCCGTGTTGTTAAAGAAGATATCTTTGCGTATGTGAAGACTCGTTTAACTGCACCGCAAGCGGCACCAGTTGCTTCGGCTGCACCAGCGGTTTCGGGTTTGCCAAAGCTTCCTGACTTCACTGCGTTTGGTGGCGTAGAAGAAAAAGTACTGACACGTTTGCAGCAAGTATCAATTCCGCAATTGTCGTTGAACAACTTTATTCCGCAAGTCACCCAGTTTGATTTGGCAGACATTACTGAGTTGGAAGATTGGCGTAATGAGTTAAAAGGCAACTTCAAAAAAGAAGGTATTAGCCTGACGATTATGGCATTCATTATCAAAGCGGTTGCGTACTTGTTAAAAGAAGAGCGTGAGTTTGCAGGTCATCTATCTGATGACGGTAAATCAGTGCTCTTGCGCAATGAAATCCATATGGGAATTGCGGTAGCAACACCTGATGGTTTAACTGTGCCAGTACTTCGTAACCCAGACCAAAAATCAATTAAGCAAATTGCAGTTGAATTGGGTGTGTTAGGTCAAAAAGCACGTGATAAGAAATTAACACCAAAAGACTTACAAGGTGCGAATTTCACCATTTCAAGTTTGGGCGCAATTGGTGGTACCGCATTTACACCTCTTGTGAACTGGCCACAAGTTGCAATTTTAGGTATTTCACCTGCAACAATGCAGCCAGTATGGAATGGTAAAGACTTTGATCCGCGCTTAATGTTGCCGTTGTCATTGTCTTATGACCACCGTGTAATTAATGGTGCAGATGCAGCTCGCTTTACAAATAAACTTACGAAACTTCTTAAAGATATTCGTACTTTATTAATCTAATATTTTTAAATGAATCATTAAAACCTCGCTTCGGCGGGGTTTTATTTTGATATTTAATTTAATTGGTTTTAAGTTAATCTAAAGACGAAAAATGAAGTGTCGAGAGAGGAGAAATTTCTCGTTAGTCGGTAAAGGAGAAAGAATAAATGGTAGGATTTTTAAAAATCATGGTGCCGATTCTATTAATTGTATTTTTATTAATGGGGTTGTGGGTGAGTGTTTTACACTTTCCTTGGGAATGGATGACTTACGTTGCAATGGGCTTGGAAGTATTTGTAGCAATGCTTATTTTGCCATTTGAATTTCAGTCTCAGCACGTAACTGGTATTAATAATTTTGGATTTATTAACTTAAAACCAATTAAAT
>NZ_JEXG01000127.1:0-1696 GCF_000581275.1 Acinetobacter sp. 809848 | reverse complement strand
GCTCAGTTGGTAGAGCAACTGACTTGTAATCAGTAGGTCCACAGTTCGAATCCGTGTGCCGGCACCATCTTAAAGGTGTGTAGTTGTGAAGTAAAGAACAACACTGAAATAAGTGTGATATGGTGAGATTCCCGAGCGGTCAAAGGGGGCGGACTGTAACTCCGCTACGAAAGTTTCGAAGGTTCGAATCCTTCTCTCACCACCATTAACTTCGATTGAAGTGGTATATATACCAACACAGTGCGGGAGTAGCTCAGTTGGTAGAGCGGCAGCCTTCCAAGCTGCATGTCGCGAGTTCGATCCTCGTCTCCCGCTCCATCGAAGGATAATCGCTCTTATAGCTCAGTGGTAGAGCACTCCCTTGGTAAGGGAGAGGTCTCGAGTTCAAATCTCGATAAGAGCTCCAGATACAGTTTAGTAGATTTTCTACAAAGATTTAAAAAGCAGGCTTATTAGTCTGCTTTTCAAGTATTGGGTGTTTGATTTTTTAGGCGATATGTCGATGCTGAGTTTTTGCTCAGAATTGTGTTCGACGTAAACGAGGACTATAAACATGGCTAAGGCTAAGTTTGAACGTAATAAGCCACACGTAAACGTGGGCACAATCGGTCACGTTGACCATGGTAAAACAACTTTAACTGCTGCGATTGCAACAATTTGTGCAAAAACTTACGGCGGTGAAGCGAAAGATTACTCACAAATCGACTCAGCACCTGAAGAAAAAGCACGTGGTATTACGATTAATACTTCACACGTAGAATACGATTCTCCAATTCGTCACTACGCGCACGTTGACTGCCCGGGCCACGCCGATTACGTTAAAAACATGATTACTGGTGCTGCTCAGATGGACGGCGCGATCCTTGTGTGTGCTGCGACTGACGGTCCAATGCCACAAACTCGTGAACACATCCTTCTTTCTCGTCAGGTTGGTGTACCTTACATCATCGTATTCTTGAACAAGTGTGACCTTGTTGATGATGAAGAATTACTTGAATTAGTAGAAATGGAAGTTCGTGAACTTCTTTCTACTTATGACTTCCCTGGTGATGACACTCCAGTTATCCGTGGTTCTGCGCTTAAAGCGTTGGAAGGCGATGCTGGTCAATATGGTGAGTCTTCAGTTCTTGCTCTTGTTGAAGCGCTTGACTCTTACATCCCAGAACCAGAACGTGCTATCGACAAAGCATTCTTAATGCCAATCGAAGACGTATTCTCAATTTCTGGTCGTGGTACTGTAGTAACAGGCCGTGTAGAAGCTGGTATCGTTAAAGTTGGTGAAGAAGTAGAGATCGTTGGTATTAAAGATACAGTTAAAACAACTGTAACTGGCGTAGAAATGTTCCGTAAACTTCTTGACGAAGGCCGTGCAGGTGAGAACTGTGGTATCTTACTTCGTGGTACTAAGCGTGAAGACGTACAACGTGGTCAAGTACTTGCTAAACCAGGTACAATCAAGCCGCACACTAAATTCGACGCAGAAGTATACGTACTTTCTAAAGAAGAAGGTGGTCGTCACACTCCATTCTTAAATGGTTACCGTCCACAGTTCTACTTCCGTACAACTGACGTAACTGGTGCAATCCAATTACAAGACGGCGTTGAAATGGTTATGCCAGGCGACAATGTTGAAATGTCAGTAGAATTAATCCACCCAATCGCAATGGACCCAGGTCTACGTTTTGCGATCCGTGAA
>NZ_JEXG01000126.1:0-1719 GCF_000581275.1 Acinetobacter sp. 809848 | reverse complement strand
GCTGATTACAAATGGCACAACTGCTACTGGCTTAGTAACAGAAATCATTGGTGGATTGACAGGAACTATTGGTGGGGTTACTGGTGGAGATAGCTCACTAGGCTTAGTCACTGATTTACTTGGCGGTTTAACTGGTAGCGTAGATGGTGATAACCCTCTTGGCTTAGTGACCGACCTTCTAGGCGGCTTAACTGGTGGCGTTACTGGCGGTACAGACAACCCTATCGGCATCGTAACAGATATCGTGGGTAGCTTAACGGGCGGTGTGACTGGTGAAGGCGGATTAGATGTTATTTCTAATTTACTAGGCGGATTAACTGGTGGTAGCTTACTCGGTGGTGTAACGTCGACAGTATCAAGCGTAACTAATACAACGCATACTATCGTACCTACATCATTACTTACCGATAACTTCTTAGAAAACTCTTTCAATACTGTTTAATATAAGTCGTTAAAATAAAGCCACTTATTACAAGTGGCTTTATTTATTAATATATTTTTAAATATTAATTTACTTCTTCCCATCTATAATATTTCTTATGAGCCAGCTCTAACATTGCATAATCATTAGGTGTATCACCATAAGCATAAATTGTAGAATACTGAGTTAAATCATAATTGTTTTTTATTCTATTTACTTTTTCTAAATAACCGCAATCACCATTAATAAAATCACCTGTCAAAATACCATCACGTATTTCAAGTTGATTACATATAACCTCTAAATCTAAAGATTGGCACCAGCTTTCTAAATAAACACCTAATGATGCAGATACAACCACAACCTGATCACCTTGTTGTTTATGCCAAAGAATACGCTCCAAAGCATTTTGACGCACACAGGTAGGAAGGACATTTTTAGCAAACTCTTGTCCCATATATTTTAGGGAATCTGCATCATAGCCCACGTATCCCACCTGACAGAGTTTAGTTCGGATAGTTTTATCGGTTACCCATCCAAGCTTATAACCCGCTATATAAGGTGCAAGTCGAATACCACCTAGTATTTGAGTTTTTTTATTTAAAGAAAATTTAAGGAATAGACTGAATGTATCGTTATGAGTGATCGTGCCATCAAAGTCAAATAAAGCTAAGTTCATTTATGATTATCTCTAATATAATTAAAAAGTTATAAATTTAGATTTTTTAAAGTACTAAAAAACAGGCACAAAAAAACCGCTATAAAAGCGGTTAATTCTTCAAGTTGGTGCGCTCAGAGAGATTCGAACTCCCGACCCCTTAGTTCGTAGCCAAGTGCTCTATCCAGCTGAGCTATGAGCGCATTAAGTAAATGGCGGTGAGAGAGGGATTCGAACCCTCGATACCAGTAATAGGTATGCTTCCTTAGCAGGGAAGTGATTTCAGCCACTCATCCCCCTCACCGGAACGAGCCGCCATAATACAAACTAAAACCCTATTGTTCAAGTCATCATAGTGAAATTTTCTTGTTTTTTAGTTCAATGAATTATTTTTTAAGCAATTTTCTCATTATTTTCGTCTTTTTCGATCAAACGCTTGTTAAGATAGATATTATTTCTTCATCAAAATACTGTAGTGCATAACACATTATTGCAAACCTAAACGTGCAGTTCGGGTCTGCATGACTTATGCTAAACTTATCTGCCAAGCGTGAAACCAAACGACATGACAAAAAACTGGGCTGACCCCGAAGCGAAAGCTGAAGCTGAACGTTATGACAATCCTATTCCAAGCCGTACT
>NZ_JEXG01000125.1:0-1800 GCF_000581275.1 Acinetobacter sp. 809848 | reverse complement strand
GTCGCCAAGTGGTAAGGCACCGGGTTTTGATCTCGGCATCCGTTGGTTCGAATCCAGCCGCCCCTGCCAACCTCACCTGTAATGATGATTATATTAGGGGCGTCGCCAAGTGGTAAGGCACCGGGTTTTGATCTCGGCATCCGTTGGTTCGAATCCAGCCGCCCCTGCCATCTATTTCATTACATACCAACCGCCAAGGGTGCTTCATGCCCAATCTTGTCGTTTTTAGTGGAAATGCTCATCCACAGTTCGCTCAAAAAGTCGTAAGTCACTTACATATCCCTCTAGGTGCTGCATCAGTCGGTCACTTTTCTGATGGAGAAATTTCAGTAGAAATTACTGAAAATGTTCGTGGTAAAGACGTATTTATCGTTCAGCCTACTTGTGCCCCTACCAATGATAACCTTATGGAAATCTTGGTTATGGCAGATGCTTTGCGTCGTGCAAGTGCTGGTCGTATTACCGCTGTTATCCCTTATTTTGGTTATGCTCGCCAAGACCGTCGTCCACGTTCTGCACGTGTGCCGATTACAGCTAAAGTTGTCGCAGACATGCTTACCACTGTTGGTATTGACCGTGTCGTGATGATCGACTTACATGCTGACCAAATTCAAGGTTTCTTCGATATTCCTGTCGACAACATCTACGGTACTCCTGCTTTGCTTGCTGACTTACGTCAACAACAACATGACAACCTTATGGTGGTTTCTCCTGACGTTGGTGGTGTAGTACGTGCTCGTGCTGTTGCCAAACAGATGGGTGACATCGATTTAGCAATTATTGATAAACGTCGTCAAAAAGCCAATGAGTCGCAAGTTATGCACTTAATTGGTGACGTAAAAGATCGTGATTGCGTTATCGTAGACGATATGGTCGATACTGCTGGTACATTGTGTAAAGCAGCTGATGCGCTTAAGCAATTTGGTGCACGTCGTGTAGTTGCGTACGCAACTCACCCTGTACTATCAGGTAAGGCTATTGAAAACTTACGTAATTCAGTTATTGATGAACTGGTTGTGACTGATACCATTCCTCTTTCTGAAGAAGCATTGACCTTAGGCAAGATCCGTCAGGTTTCTGTTGCTAGCATGGTTGCTGAAACGATTCGTCGTATTAATAACGAAGAGTCTATCAGTGCAATGTTCGATAGTTTATAATATTGCAGCTTTTTATAAACCCTAGCCTTGGCTGGGGTTTTCTATCACTAAACTGGTCGCAAGTTTAGTCTTTTAAACTTTAATGAGGATTTACTCATGGCAAACTTCGTATTAAACGCTCAAGCGCGTGCTGAAGACAAACAAGGGAAAGGTGCGAGCCGCCGCCTTCGTCGCGAAGCTTTAATTCCAGCTATCATTTATGGTGGCAACGCTGAGCCTGTAACTGTTACTTTAGAACTTCGTGAGCTTGTAAAAGCTTTAGAAAGCAATGCTTTCTTTGAAGAAGTTGTAGAAATCAAAGTGGGCGACAAAGTTGAAAACGTTAAAATCCAAGCGTTACAACGTCACCCATCTAAAAACACTCCTATGCACGCTGACTTCAAACGCGCATAAGTGTTTAAAGGCGTAGATTAGTGTCAAATATTTCGCTAATTGTTGGTTTGGGCAATCCTGGTTCAGAATATGCCCAAACCCGCCATAATGCAGGTTTTTGGTTCATTGAACAGCTTGCTGACAAATATGGCATTACATTAAAAAATGATCCGAAATTTCACGGAATCAGTGGACGTGGTAATATAGAAGGACACGATGTCCGTCTACTTCTACCCACTACATTTATGAACCGTTCTGGACAAAGTGTAGT
>NZ_JEXG01000124.1:0-1801 GCF_000581275.1 Acinetobacter sp. 809848 | reverse complement strand
GTCGCCAATCCGCAAAATCCCTAAAAGTTTGTAGGATAAAGCGTACATTCAGAAATGATTTAACTTTTTAAAGTGAATATGAATAATAGCCACCTTATGACTTCAAGAAAAAAATCAAATGCGCATTAGAAAATCTTCAAGACTATTAGTTCTTAATGAAAATCATCAAACTTTATTATTTCAGTTTACTCATAAAAATGATGCTTTGGCTGGACAATCATATTGGGCAACCGTAGGTGGTGGGCTTGAAGAAGGGGAAACCTTCAAGCAAGCAGCTTGCCGAGAGCTTTATGAAGAGTTAGGCGTAGTCAGGCAAAATGTAGGGAATCATGTTGCAACACGCAATTTTGAAATGATGTTACCGAGTGCGGAAATGGTGATTTCTGAAGAAAGGCTTTTTATTGTTTTTATTAAAAATGAAGAAGTGAATACAGCAAACTGGTCAGAACATGAAAAGCTTGTGATTAGTAAAAGCCGTTGGTGGACGTTTGAAGAGCTAAGCCAAACAGATGAGATTGTTTATCCAAACAACATTCCTAATATTCTTGCAGATAGCCTACCTGAGATTTTTAATTCCTAGAATCTTCCAATATTCAGATATAAAAAAAGCCCGACGTCCTGTCGAGCTTTTTCGTATTTGGTTGCTAGATATGACTCCTGTCGTATCTCACGCTCCTGGTGCTTGAACCTATTATTGTTGTTTTATGTTCCGGAACATCCTGTTCCTGTATGAGTTCATATTAGGAAAAAAGAGGGGTGTCGCCAATCCGCAAAATCCCTAAAAGTTTGTAGGTTAAAACGTACAAGCCATTATTCATTTTGAGGTAAAGGCCAAAGAATATCTTTGTTTTTCTTAAATTCTTTATACCAATATTGGCTTATAAGCTCTTTGTCATCTCTATCAAAATGATAAACAAATATATCCAAAGCTTCATTTAATTCGAGATCATAGCGGAATTTGGCAGTAGCTAAATGTGCCTGTATTTCATATAACTGATTAAATATAGGTAGAGAATCTTCATAAGTTAATAATTGGATTTGTTGAAGAAGTTCTTTTATTTGAAGTTCATACGCATCCAAGATTCTTGCAAGATCAATAGTTACATCTCTATAGGTGTTAAGTCTTTGCTCAAATTCGTCCCATGTATAGTTCATTCTAATAAATGTTCAAAAATTTAATGTAAGCACAGAATAGCTTGATTGATTATAAAGTTGCTGAGATTTTACTAAGTTTTATAATATCCACTTAAATTTAAAGAAGAAAATGATCATGACTTTAATAGAAAAAGTGGTTCCTGTGGTATTTAGGGAAATAAATAATAACTTGGAGATTTTAGTATTTAGACATCTGTTAGCAGGAATTCAAATCGTTAAAGGCACCGTGGAGCATCAAGAACAGTTAGAACACGCCGCTTTGCGTGAGCTTTATGAAGAATCTGGAATAAAGAGTGCTCAAATTCATTCATACCTAGGTAAACATATTCCTTCAGAGGCAGGGCCTGATTGGCATGTTTTTGTGTGTAGTACACATGAGGCTTTAAAAGATAAATGGTCACATTTTTGTGAAGATGATAATGGATTAACTTTCGATTTTTTCTGGCATCCTTTTTTAAACCCTCCAACAGAAGAATGGCATCCTCTTTTTAAAGAATTATTTGAATTTATTAAATCTAAATACAAGCTCAACTAACCAAACATCTTTAGGCCTCTGTGCTGCAACAGGCTTTAATCTTTTGCGCTGATTTAAAGTAATAAACCATTGCAACACAGAGATAAAGAGCTAAGCCAAACGCTTAGCCCA
>NZ_JEXG01000123.1:0-1838 GCF_000581275.1 Acinetobacter sp. 809848 | reverse complement strand
TAAAAGCTGAAAATGCGGTCGAATTGGCGGCATGTCCAGATATTAATGGTGCGTTGGTAGGCGGTGCTTCATTAAATGCAGTATCTTTTTATCAAATCGTACAAGCCTTTGCACAAAGTAAATAACGAGGATAGGGTATGCACTCTTTTGTACTGATCGTACATATTATTTTAGCGGTACTGATGATTGCCTTGATTCTAGTGCAACACGGTAAAGGTGCTGATGCCGGTGCTTCTTTCGGCGGTGGCGGAGCAGCAACTGTATTTGGTGCATCAGGTTCAGGTAACTTCCTTACTCGACTTACTGCTATCTTAACAGCGTTGTTTTTTGTGACGAGTTTAACTCTCGCTGTTTTTGCGAAAAAACAGACTACTGATGCATATAGTTTGAAAACTGTACAAACTACAGCGCCAGTTCAAACGACATCGCCTGAAACTTCACCAAATGCACCAAAATCGAGTCAATAATTCGAAATAGGGCTTTCCTTTTGCAGTGGGAAGGACTAGAATGCGTCCCACAAGCTGCGGTGGTGGTGGAATTGGTAGACACGCTACCTTGAGGTGGTAGTGCCTTCGGGCGTGGGGGTTCAAGTCCCCCCTTCCGCACCAACTTTGAACCAGAAAGTTGAGTGCAAGCAGTTTTTTGATGCGGGATGGAGCAGTCTGGTAGCTCGTCGGGCTCATAACCCGAAGGTCGTTGGTTCAAATCCAGCTCCCGCTACCAAGTTTCTTAAAAGAGGCTCACAGACAGGTGGGCCTTTTTGCACAGTGGACTATTGTTTTCTGTGCTAAATAGGGGCGATTAACGCCCTTTTTTATTGGTTATCGTATCGCTATCGTGTAGTGTCGACATCAATTGGTCAAATAGTCATGCTTCACTATAGTAGGTCTGTGTCGGTTAAAACAACCGATTGAATCGCACGAGAATGACGAGAGTAAATGAAATTATCAAATAAATCCCAAGCATTGCATGACTTAATTGTTCCTGCAGTGGAAGCATGTGGTGTCGACCTTTGGGGGATCGAGTTTCTCCCACAAGGTAAACGTTCATTATTGCGTATTTATATCGATAAAGCGGTAAGTGAAGATGCTGAGCCTGTAATTAATGAAGATGGTGAAGTAGAACTAGGCCGTGGTATTGGTGTACAAGATTGTGTGCGTGTAACACAACAAGTTGGCGCAATGTTGGATGTTCATGATCCAATCTCAGGTGAGTATTCATTAGAAGTTTCTTCACCAGGTTGGGACCGTCCATTTTTTCAACTAGAACAGTTACAAGGCTACATCGGACAACAAATTGCTTTGCGTTTAATTGCAGCAGTAGAAAACCGTCGTAAATTTCAAGCAAAACTTATCGCAGTAGACCTTGAAAATGAAGAAATTCAGGTTGAAGTTGATGGGAAGCATGTGCTTGTGATCGACAGCAACAATATCGATAAAGCAAACTTGATCTATCAAGATTAAATTTATTTAAATTTTATAAGAAATCGGTAGGTGACTTATGGGCCGCGAAATTCTTACCGTTGTTGAAACGGTTAGTAATGAAAAAGGTGTTAGTCGTGAAGCGATCTTCGAAGCTTTAGAACAAGCTCTAGTTGCTGCAACGAAGAAAAGATTTTACGAAGGTACGCATGCTGAAGAAGCTCAGCTTCGTGTAGAAATTGATCGTAAAACTGGTGATTACCGTACGTTCCGTCAATGGACTGTTGTGGCAGATGAAGATCACGAGATGCCAGCTTGCCAAGATGCAATTTCTGACGTTGATCCAGCTAAATGGTCAATTGGTGACGTGCGTGAACTCGAAGTAGAATCTATTGAGTTTGGTCGTATTGCTGCACA
>NZ_JEXG01000122.1:0-1876 GCF_000581275.1 Acinetobacter sp. 809848 | reverse complement strand
GGTTACTTCTATCAAGTGTATTTACATGGAGAAGAATTAACGTTCGTTGTTATAGACCGAGTAGGTAACCGTAGTGATGAAATGAAGTTAAATGCTTTGATGGATACCATTGCACCAAAGCCGATTGAAAACATCATCTTTAATGAAAATGGACAAAATTTTACAGCACAAGCAGAAGCTAATAGTTTTATTGGTGTCAAAAATGCTGCTGGTGAGTTTGTCGGTTATGGTTATGTCGATAGCACTGGTAATGTGTCAGGTTACTTGAATCAAGTTTATTTAAAAGGTGAGGAACTCACTTTTATTGTTATAGATAAAGCAGGTAATCAAAGTATTGAATTTAAGCAAAATGCTTTAACTGATGATATTGCACCGAATCCAATCGAAAATATTATATTTGATATCAATGGACAGAACTTTACAGCGCAAGCGGAAGCAGATAGTCGAATCGAAGTTAAAAATGCTGTTGGTGAGGTGGTAGGATCTGGTTCAACCGATAACATGGGTAATGTTTCTGGTTACTTCTATCAAGTGTATTTACATGGAGAAGAATTAACGTTCGTTGTTATAGACCGAGTAGGTAACCGTAGTGATGAAATGAAGTTAAATGCTTTGATGGATACCATTGCACCAAAGCCGATTGAAAACATCATCTTTAATGAAAATGGACAAAATTTTACAGCACAAGCAGAAGCTAATAGTTTTATTGGTGTCAAAAATGCTGCTGGTGAGTTTGTCGGTTATGGTTATGTCGATAGCACTGGTAATGTGTCAGGTTACTTGAATCAAGTTTATTTAAAAGGTGAGGAGCTCACTTTTGTTGTGATTGATCAAGCTGGTAATCGTAGTGTTGAAGTAAAACAAACAGCCTTTCTTGATAATACGGCACCAGAAAATGCGACTAATTTAGTATTTAGCGAAGATGGTTCATATCTAACTGGTATGGCTGAGCCCAATTCTACGATTCAAATAATTGATCAGAATGGTCAATTATTAAATCTTTGGAATAATAATGTTAATTGGGATGGAACATTTAACCTCTATTTAAATAGTAACTACATGCATGGAGAAGTATTTAAAGTAGTTGTAGTTGATCAGGCTGGTAATTTGAGTGACGGGGTTACTGTAAAAGCACCGCTTGATGATATTGCTCCTGTAGCTGCAAGTAATCTTACATTCAATGAAGATGGTTCGTCCCTTTCTGGTGTGGCTGAGCCGAATACCTTCATCCAGATTTTTGACCAAAATGGTCAGCAAGTGAATACCTGGAATCAGAGTGTAAACGCTGATGGTACATTCAACATTTCTCTAGGTAACTACAATTTACATGGTGAAGAATTTACAGTCATTGTTAAAGACCTTGCTGGAAATGTGAGTGAAGCTGTTTCAGTTAAGGCGCCGCTTGATGATATTGCCCCAAATCCGATTAAAAATATTGTACTTAATGCGAACGGTCAAAACTTTACAGCACAAGCGGAAGCAAATAGTCAGATTGAAATTTTTGACTCATTTGGTAGCCAGATAGGTTGGGGCTCTACCGACAGCACTGGTAATGTGACGGGTTACTTCTATCAAGTGTATTTACATGGAGAAGAATTAACGTTCGTTGTTATAGACCGAGTAGGTAACCGTAGTGATGAAATGAAGTTAAATGCTTTGATGGATACCATTGCACCAAAGCCGATTGAAAACATCATCTTTAATGAAAATGGACAAAATTTTACAGCACAAGCAGAAGCTAATAGTTTTATTGGTGTCAAAAATGCTGCTGGTGAGTTTGTCGGTTATGGTTATGTCGATAGCACTGGTAATGTGTCAGGTTACTTTAATCAAGTGTATTTACATGGAGAAGAGCTTACATTTGTTGTAATTGATC
>NZ_JEXG01000121.1:0-1951 GCF_000581275.1 Acinetobacter sp. 809848 | reverse complement strand
GCTGATTACAAATGGCACAACTGCTACTGGCTTAGTAACAGAAATCATTGGTGGATTGACAGGAACTATTGGTGGGGTTACTGGTGGAGATAGCTCACTAGGCTTAGTCACTGATTTACTTGGCGGTTTAACTGGTAGCGTAGATGGTGATAACCCTCTTGGCTTAGTGACCGACCTTCTAGGCGGCTTAACTGGTGGCGTTACTGGCGGTACAGACAACCCTATCGGCATCGTAACAGATATCGTGGGTAGCTTAACGGGCGGTGTGACTGGTGAAGGCGGATTAGATGTTATTTCTAATTTACTAGGCGGATTAACTGGTGGTAGCTTACTCGGTGGTGTAACGTCGACAGTATCAAGCGTAACTAATACAACGCATACTATCGTACCTACATCATTACTTACCGATAACTTCTTAGAAAACTCTTTCAATACTGTTTAATATAAGTCGTTAAAATAAAGCCACTTATTACAAGTGGCTTTATTTATTAATATATTTTTAAATATTAATTTACTTCTTCCCATCTATAATATTTCTTATGAGCCAGCTCTAACATTGCATAATCATTAGGTGTATCACCATAAGCATAAATTGTAGAATACTGAGTTAAATCATAATTGTTTTTTATTCTATTTACTTTTTCTAAATAACCGCAATCACCATTAATAAAATCACCTGTCAAAATACCATCACGTATTTCAAGTTGATTACATATAACCTCTAAATCTAAAGATTGGCACCAGCTTTCTAAATAAACACCTAATGATGCAGATACAACCACAACCTGATCACCTTGTTGTTTATGCCAAAGAATACGCTCCAAAGCATTTTGACGCACACAGGTAGGAAGGACATTTTTAGCAAACTCTTGTCCCATATATTTTAGGGAATCTGCATCATAGCCCACGTATCCCACCTGACAGAGTTTAGTTCGGATAGTTTTATCGGTTACCCATCCAAGCTTATAACCCGCTATATAAGGTGCAAGTCGAATACCACCTAGTATTTGAGTTTTTTTATTTAAAGAAAATTTAAGGAATAGACTGAATGTATCGTTATGAGTGATCGTGCCATCAAAGTCAAATAAAGCTAAGTTCATTTATGATTATCTCTAATATAATTAAAAAGTTATAAATTTAGATTTTTTAAAGTACTAAAAAACAGGCACAAAAAAACCGCTATAAAAGCGGTTAATTCTTCAAGTTGGTGCGCTCAGAGAGATTCGAACTCCCGACCCCTTAGTTCGTAGCCAAGTGCTCTATCCAGCTGAGCTATGAGCGCGTAACTTGTGTGCCTTTCAGCGATTCGTTCTATTTTACTTGGTGCGCTCAGAGAGATTCGAACTCCCGACCCCTTAGTTCGTAGCCAAGTGCTCTATCCAGCTGAGCTATGAGCGCGTAACTTGTGTGCCTTTCAGCGATTCGTTCTATTTTACTTGGTGCGCTCAGAGAGATTCGAACTCCCGACCCCTTAGTTCGTAGCCAAGTGCTCTATCCAGCTGAGCTATGAGCGCATTAAGTAAATGGCGGTGAGAGAGGGATTCGAACCCTCGATACCAGTAATAGGTATGCTTCCTTAGCAGGGAAGTGATTTCAGCCACTCATCCACCTCACCGGAACGAGCCGCCATAATACAAACTAAAACCCTATTGTTCAAGTCATCATAGTGAAATTTTCTTGTTTTTTAGTTCAATGAATTATTTTTTAAGCAATTTTCTCATTATTTTCGTCTTTTTCGATCAAACGCTTGTTAAGATAGATATTATTTCTTCATCAAAATACTGTAGTGCATAACACATTATTGCAAACCTAAACGTGCAGTTCGGGTCTGCATGACTTATGCTAAACTTATCTGCCAAGCGTGAAACCAAACGACATGACAAAAAACTGGGCTGACCCCGAAGCGAAAGCTGAAGCTGAACGTTATGACAATCCTATTCCAAGCCGTACT
>NZ_JEXG01000120.1:0-2032 GCF_000581275.1 Acinetobacter sp. 809848 | reverse complement strand
TGGGCTAAGCGTTTGGCTTAGCTCTTTATCTCTGTGTTGCAATGGTTTATTACTTTAAATCAGCGCAAAAGATTAAAGCCTGTTGCAGCACAGAGGCCTAAAGATGTTTGGTTAGTTGAGCTTGTATTTAGATTTAATAAATTCAAATAATTCTTTAAAAAGAGGATGCCATTCTTCTGTTGGAGGGTTTAAAAAAGGATGCCAGAAAAAATCGAAAGTTAATCCATTATCATCTTCACAAAAATGTGACCATTTATCTTTTAAAGCCTCATGTGTACTACACACAAAAACATGCCAATCAGGCCCTGCCTCTGAAGGAATATGTTTACCTAGGTATGAATGAATTTGAGCACTCTTTATTCCAGATTCTTCATAAAGCTCACGCAAAGCGGCGTGTTCTAACTGTTCTTGATGCTCCACGGTGCCTTTAACGATTTGAATTCCTGCTAACAGATGTCTAAATACTAAAATCTCCAAGTTATTATTTATTTCCCTAAATACCACAGGAACCACTTTTTCTATTAAAGTCATGATCATTTTCTTCTTTAAATTTAAGTGGATATTATAAAACTTAGTAAAATCTCAGCAACTTTATAATCAATCAAGCTATTCTGTGCTTACATTAAATTTTTGAACATTTATTAGAATGAACTATACATGGGACGAATTTGAGCAAAGACTTAACACCTATAGAGATGTAACTATTGATCTTGCAAGAATCTTGGATGCGTATGAACTTCAAATAAAAGAACTTCTTCAACAAATCCAATTATTAACTTATGAAGATTCTCTACCTATATTTAATCAGTTATATGAAATACAGGCACATTTAGCTACTGCCAAATTCCGCTATGATCTCGAATTAAATGAAGCTTTGGATATATTTGTTTATCATTTTGATAGAGATGACAAAGAGCTTATAAGCCAATATTGGTATAAAGAATTTAAGAAAAACAAAGATATTCTTTGGCCTTTACCTCAAAATGAATAATGGCTTGTACGTTTTAACCTACAAACTTTTAGGGATTTTGCGGATTGGCGACACCCCTCTTTTTTCCTAATATGAACTCATACAGGAACAGGATGTTCCGGAACATAAAACAACAATAATAGGTTCAAGCACCAGGAGCGTGAGATACGACAGGAGTCATATCTAGCAACCAAATACGAAAAAGCTCGACAGGATGTCGGGCTTTTTTTATTGGTGTTTAAAAATGCTCTAAAAGAAAATTCTTATATTGTTTTATTCACAATATACCTTTGAACTACTTGGTTGAGAGTAATTTCAGAATGAAGACGACCATTGTTTGCTTGAATAGTTTTTGCAGAAGCTAAATTAGATTTATAACAATGTATATGTAACTCCGTTAGGCCTAACTTCCATGCCTCCTGAATTGTAAGCTCTAACAATTTCGAGCCAAAATTCTGCCCACGTTTAGAAGGACGAATACCTAAACCAATATGTCCACCACAATATTCAATCTGTTCATTGAGTTTAAGTCGCAAGTTAGACGCGCCAATAATTTCATTACCTTCTACTAACCAATATGTAATGTTGGGAACATGCCCTTCTTCTAGGGATTCCCCTTTTTCATAATCTCTCAGTTTATTCAAAAATGATTCAAAATTTGTATGGTCAAACTCCGTTGTCAAAGGGTGACGATCTTCATCTGCTAATTCATTAATATAGTTGCTATAGCTCTCTTTAAATTTTAAATGAGGTTTTACCAACATAACGGTCATTTATTGATTACTCCCGATAAAATTGTTCTTTTTACAACCAAACTTAAACATAACATATTGTTATTAATGGCAACTCTTATTCTTCTCAGCATCTTCAATGATTAGGTATAAAAGTAAGCCTCCTCTATTCGCCCCCTCTGTAACTACAAAATGCCTCACACCATGTTTCAATGTACGTTTTATCCTACAAACTTTTAGGGATTTTGCGGATTGGCGATATCCCTCTTTTTTCCTAATATGAACTCATACAGGAACAGGATGTTCCGGAACATAAAACAACAATAATAGG
>NZ_JEXG01000119.1:0-2047 GCF_000581275.1 Acinetobacter sp. 809848 | reverse complement strand
CGCATTGCACCAACACCTGGAAAAACAATTTTGTCGGCTTGTGCAATTAACTTTGGATCATTGGTCACATCGACTGTAGCGCCCACGTGCTCAAGTGCTTTAGCCGCTGAGTGTAGATTGCCCATGCCATAATCAAGTAACGCGATACGTGTCATTAGAGGCTACCTTTTGTCGATGCAATCGTATTTTCTGCACGTGGATCAACTTCACATGCCATACGTAAAGCACGAGCAAGTGCTTTGAACACACTTTCAATTTGATGGTGGCTATTTTTACCTTTCAAATTATCGATGTGTAAGGTCATAAGCGCATGGTTTACGAAGCCTTGGAAAAACTCAGAAAATAAATCGACATCAAATGTACCGATGCGCGCACGAGTAAATGGAATATCCATGAATAAACCCGGACGACCAGATAAATCGACAACAACGCGAGATAAAGCTTCGTCTAATGGTGCATAAAAATGACCATAGCGTTTTAAACCTTTTTTATCGCCTAAAGCTTGTGCAAAAGCTTGTCCAAGCGTGATACCACAGTCTTCTACGGTGTGGTGATCATCAATCTCGAGGTCTCCGTCACAATGAATATCGATATCAAATAAGCCATGTCGCTTGATTTGATCAATCATATGGTCTAAAAATGGAACTCCAGTGTTTAGTGTGCCTTGACCAGTACCGTCGAGATTTAAACGAACTCGAATTTTGGTTTCATTGGTATTTCTAACCACTTCACTGATACGTTGCGTCATGGACACGTTCCTCAAAAAACGTCAAAAATGATTGGATGTTAACGACAATTTCGCTGTGACGAATTCGTGACAGCATCATAGTTTGCTCAGGAGGGTTAATCAATGCCTATTACCGTACATGCTTATAGTTCTCTAGATAATTCAGAGATCCGCGATCAGCTTGAGCGACTGTATGATACAAGTCCGGAGTTTGGTGACGGGCACGATGCGATTGAACAACTTGAACAAGATTTACAACAGTATACCACGCTATACACTGCCGAATTTAACACCAAAATTATAGGTGCAATTTGGTCTTCAGGACAAGGCGAAAGCAAGGTCCTTGAATATATTGTTGTGCACCCTGCTAACCGTGGTCGTGGGGTAGCTGAGCGCTTAGTTGAAGAAGCTTGCCGCATAGAAGAGTCAAAAGGTGTTAAAACTTTTGAGCCAGGCTGTGGCGCGATTCATCGCTGTTTGGCTCACATTGGTAAACTACATCACTAAAAATTTCTATTATTTTGTAGTTGTGATTTAAAAATAATCACTTGTTACAAAAAACGCGGAAGTTGCTTGACGTCTTCTTGTAAACATTGTTTAATACGCCCACTTCGGCGTGATAGCTCAGTAGGTAGAGCAACGGATTGAAAATCCGTGTGTCCCCAGTTCGATCCTGGGTCTCGCCACCATTATTTGTGTTTTCAATCCCTGATCCCATCAGGGATTTTTTTTAAGTATAAAAAATACTCATTTAAATCAGAAACTCAGGATAATTGTTGACTATTGTTCTGAGATACGGCTTAATACAGGCCATCGGCGTGATAGCTCAGTAGGTAGAGCAACGGATTGAAAATCCGTGTGTCCCCAGTTCGATCCTGGGTCTCGCCACCATATTCAAGAAAGCCCCATTCATAATGTATGGGGCTTTTTTCATGCCTGTTTATTTAATAACAAGATTAAGACTTTACCTGTGTATAAATCTCATTTTATCCACAAGCAAAGAGGGTTATCCCCAATATCGCCTTAAGTTTTTAAAAATGGCTCAACTGAAACGTGGTTCTAATCATGAGAACTATCACGAATAAGTCGTTTTCCTAAACACACGGCTTCTACCTCGTCATAGCCAAGTTGTTCGTAAAAATTCAATACATTCAAATTGTCTTTACGGACTAATAATTGAAGCTTTGGGCAACCCCGAGCGATGAGGCGCTTCTCAAGCTGCTGAACGAGCGCTGTAGCGATTCCTAAGCGTTGTTGGTGGGGGTGAACAGCCAAATAGTTGATCCAGCCTCTATGACCGTCGTAGCCGCCCATAAGCGT
>NZ_JEXG01000118.1:0-2047 GCF_000581275.1 Acinetobacter sp. 809848 | reverse complement strand
TGATCAGTTCTTAGAGATGGCTGTCGAACGTGTAAAACGTATTAAAACTGGTCATCCACTTGATACTGAAACGATGATTGGTGCTCAAGCATCTCTACAACAGCAAGAGAAAATCTTACGTTGTATTAACACTGGTCGTGAAGAAGGTGCAGAACTCTTACTTGGCGGTAGCGGCCGTAAAGAAGTAGGCGATGGTTACTATGTCGATCCGACTATTTTTAAAGGTCACAATGGCATGCAAGTTTTCCAAGAGGAAATTTTTGGACCTGTACTTGCTGTGACAACATTCAAAGACTTTGACGATGCAATTAAAATTGCCAATGACACCATGTATGGTTTAGGTGCAGGTGTATGGTCACGTTCAGCTCACATTTCTTATCGTGCGGGTCGTGCTATTGAAGCTGGCCGTGTCTGGACAAACTGCTATAACATCTACCCTGCACATGCTGCATTTGGTGGCTACAAGAAGTCTGGTATTGGCCGTGAAAACCATAAGATGATGCTAGATCACTATCAACAAACTAAAAACTTGTTGGTAAGTTACTCAACTAAACCAATGGGCTTCTTCTAAGTTTCGCACCAAGTTGATACCAAACTATCAACACTAGAAAGAAGTAAGATGACTAATTATATAAGAAGCCAGTAATTTAGATTGCTGGCTTCTTTATTCCCGATTGTTAAGATTGAATTTTTATCATTTAGAATAAAAAAGCTCCATCTACTCTCTAAAGTGCTTCATTTAGGCATTGCTTTTGCATTGATTCATACAAACTAACTCGCAGGAGTATTGTATGAATCAACCAGAAACAGCTTCCGTTATTTCCTCAAAGACAGAAGTCTCGTCAGCAGAATATTTTGCTCAGCGTCAACTTAAACAAGGTACCGTTGGTTGGTTACTCCTGATTGGTTTAGGCGTAGCGTATGTGATATCAGGTGATTTTGCTGGTTGGAACTTCGGCATAGCCCAAGGTGGCTGGGGCGGGATGTTTATTGCCACTGCCCTTGCTGCAATCATGTATCTGTGCCTGTGTCTTTCTATGTCAGAAATGTCCACCATGATGCCGACAGCAGGTGGCGGTTATAGTTTTGCACGTGCTGCTTTTGGTCCTTTTGGCGGCTATTTAACAGGAACAGCTATTTTAATTGAATACGCAATTGCTCCTGCGGCTATTGCCGTATTTATTGGTGGTTATTGCGAATCTCTATTTGGTATTAATGGCTGGATGATTTACCTCGCTTGTTACGCCATTTTTATGGGTATACACCTCAAAGGTGCTGGCGAAGCCTTAAAAATCATGTTCGCAATTACGCTTGTCGCTGCTGTTGCCCTTGTCGTGTTTATTGGGGCAATGATTCCACACTTTAAAGCGCAAAATTTATTTGATATTCCAGTTGGTACAGGTGTTGGTGCAAGTCTTTTTTTACCTCATGGCTATTTGGGCATCTGGGCTGCAGTTCCTTTTGCTATCTGGTTTTTTCTTGCAGTTGAAGGGGTACCACTAGCAGCCGAAGAAGCAAAAGATCCAGTACGTTCATTGCCACGAGGTTTGATTGGTTCAATGTTAATATTGGCATCGTTTGCACTTTTAATCTTATTTTTAGGAGCAGGCGCTGCGGGTTCAAATGCTTTAAAAAATTCGGGAGCACCTTTAGTTGATGCACTCATTGCTGTGTATGGTCAGCACACATGGTTAGCAAGTTTTGTTAACTTTGTAGGTCTTGCTGGACTTGTCGCAAGTTTCTTCTCAATTATTTATGCCTATTCACGCCAGATTTTTGCATTGTCACGTGCGGGATATTTGCCAAAAAACTTATCGCTTACCAATGAAAATAAGGCGCCATATTGGGCCATTATCATTCCAGGCATTATTGGCTTTTTACTCTCTTTAACAGGTGAGGGTGATTTACTCATTTTAATGGCAGTATTCGGCGCAACAATTTCTTATGTGTTGATGATGCTTTCACATATCAAATTGCGTTTATCTCGTCCTGAATTACCACGTCCTTATAAAACGCCTGGTGGAATGTGGACGTCTTGTATTGCCTT
>NZ_JEXG01000117.1:0-2047 GCF_000581275.1 Acinetobacter sp. 809848 | reverse complement strand
AGCAGATAAGTTGGGTATTTCACCCCATGAGGTCAACATTCAATTACAACCTAACGGCAAACCTTTTATACAAGGTAGTAAAGCTGTTTATTTCAATCTTAGTCATTCAGCAGACGTTATTGTTCTTGCGGTGACTGAAAAAGGAGAAATAGGAGTTGATGTTGAACGGCTGGACCGTGAGTTCGATTGGATGCGTGTCGATAGTGTGTTAGCGCCAAGTGAAATTGAATGGATTCAGGAAAATGAAAGGATTGATCCATCCACTGTATATCAACGGTTTTTTCAAATATGGACCTTAAAAGAATCCTATATTAAATGTACTGGCGAAGGAATGAGTCGTCATTTAAAGAAGCTCAACTTTCATGTGTTAGCTGAACATATAGAGTTTCTCGATTCAACTCGTGATATTCAAAAGGCAGAAGAATATTATTTCCAAAGCTATGTCTATGATCATAACTTCATCTTTTCTATCTGTTTACAACAAAGATGTAGTCTAGAGCGCTTTAACTTGGATTGTTTTCAATCATTACCCTTTATATCTACGCATCGGATAACACCAATACCCTGCAAATATAACTAGATTAACTCGAAACAATTACTGGTTTAAAAATCTGAGTCTATCAATGAAATACTCGGCCTTGAGCTGAGCTATTCTCAGAATGAATATGCTGTGAATCGATAGAACGTAAAATCATGGGTCGATAAAAAGAAAAAAGCCCCAGTCTTTCGACTAGGGCCTTTTAAATTTGGAGCGGGAAACGAGACTCGAACTCGCGACCCCAACCTTGGCAAGGTTATGCTCTACCAACTGAGCTATTCCCGCGTGCCGCTTATAATACATTAAGCAAAACAAGGGTCAACAACTTTATGCAAATAATTATGCTGATTGCATAAAATAAAAACAGAAATGAGCATTTAGCGGTATTTTTATTGTTAAGTTGCCGAATAAATAGACATTTTGTTTGAAGTCAAAGCATACAAGAGCAACTTTTGTTTGTGTGTAGACAAGGTATACTAGGTGCAAATATACGAATAATCGTAAAAGGAAAAGCTATGAGCCTTGAACAACAGTTGATTGAACGGTTACAAACACTTGCACCTAGCCATTTGGAAGTGATCAATGAGTCTGCCGGGCACGGTGGTTATTTTCCAGGTAAGGAATCTCATTTTAAAGTGATTATAGTGAGCGACGAATTTAATGGATTGCGTTTGGTTCAACGTCATCAAAAAGTATACGCGTTAGCTTCTGATTTGATGAATCCAGGCCAAATTCATGCTTTAGCGATTCATGCTTATTTGCCAAGTGAGTGGCAAGGTCAAGCTCCTGCTAGCCCAGAATGTGCACATGCACCTAAAAGCTAAGGGTTAATTTCATGGATGCACATTTACTCACTAAAATTATTCATATGACTGCAGTAGCTGCCGCACTTATGGTCTTTGTTTTACGCGCTTCAACTCTGTTTATAGGTGTTCAAGGTGAACAACCCAATCCAGCAGGGCGTAAAGTATTAGTTGCCTTACAACATTTGTCATTTACCGTGGTTTTCATTACGGGTGCAATTTTGTTAGTCATGAAAGACTTTCAAGTACAACCGTGGTTTTACGCTAAAATTATTCTATTTTTAGTGTTGTTATCTTCCCTGATGAAAGCCTTTAAAAAAGATGACACTCTTTTGTTGGCACAGCGTCGTGCAGGTTTGGTCATTAGTGCGATTGCATTTATTGCTATTATTATCTTAGTGATTGTGAAACCTGTTTTTGCTTAATTGTTCTACATTCTTTGCCTTTTTGATTAAGCTCTAGGTTAAACTGCGTACAGTAAAATAATATGCAGAGGGAAACATGTTAACTCGTGTGGTGTTTAACCAAAAAGGCGGTGTAGGGAAATCAAGTATTACTGTAAATTTGGCTGCAATTAGTGCCAAACATGGCTTAAGAACATTGGTGATCGATCTTGATCCTCAAGCCAATTCTAGTCAGTATCTTTTAGGTGACGAAGCAACCTATTCTGCTGAAAAATCAATTTTAGAGCCAAATATCGAAAATT
>NZ_JEXG01000116.1:0-2047 GCF_000581275.1 Acinetobacter sp. 809848 | reverse complement strand
AAGTACAGGTGTATGTCTGCCCGGTTTCACGCGTGCCACAAAACCATCTCATGTTGAGTCATTATCTCAGCTTTCTCAATGCGGCAGAAAAGTTGAGATATGATCAATATCATCCTCATGCTGCACGACTTTTCTTAATTTCTCGTGTGTTAACGAAGTCTGTTTTAGCAGATAAGTTGGGTATTTCACCCCATGAGGTCAACATTCAATTACAACCTAACGGCAAACCTTTTATACAAGGTAGTAAAGCTGTTTATTTCAATCTTAGTCATTCAGCAGACGTTATTGTTCTTGCGGTGACTGAAAAAGGAGAAATAGGAGTTGATGTTGAACGGCTGGACCGTGAGTTCGATTGGATGCGTGTCGATAGTGTGTTAGCGCCAAGTGAAATTGAATGGATTCAGGAAAATGAAAGGATTGATCCATCCACTGTATATCAACGGTTTTTTCAAATATGGACCTTAAAAGAATCCTATATTAAATGTACTGGCGAAGGAATGAGTCGTCATTTAAAGAAGCTCAACTTTCATGTGTTAGCTGAACATATAGAGTTTCTCGATTCAACTCGTGATATTCAAAAGGCAGAAGAATATTATTTCCAAAGCTATGTCTATGATCATAACTTCATCTTTTCTATCTGTTTACAACAAAGATGTAGTCTAGAGCGCTTTAACTTGGATTGTTTTCAATCATTACCCTTTATATCTACGCATCGGATAACACCAATACCCTGCAAATATAACTAGATTAACTCGAAACAATTACTGGTTTAAAAATCTGAGTCTATCAATGAAATACTCGGCCTTGAGCTGAGCTATTCTCAGAATGAATATGCTGTGAATCGATAGAACGTAAAATCATGGGTCGATAAAAAGAAAAAAGCCCCAGTCTTTCGACTAGGGCCTTTTAAATTTGGAGCGGGAAACGAGACTCGAACTCGCGACCCCAACCTTGGCAAGGTTATGCTCTACCAACTGAGCTATTCCCGCAATGTGAGCACATTATAGAGTGTTTCATTAAAGTGTCAACACTCTTGTGATCTAATTGAACGTTTAATCAGCACGACGCCACACTGTACCTTGACGCGTATCTTCAAGTACCACACCTTGGTCGAGCAAAGACTGACGAATACCATCTGCTTTCGCAAAGTCTTTAGCTTTTTTCGCATCAACACGTTGTTGAATGAAATCTTCAATTTCAGCATCAGACAAAGCAAGCGCTTCTTGTCCAATATCTGATTTTAAGAAATCATCTACATTGTGCTGTACCAAACCTAAAATGTTGGTGAGGTGACGTAAAGTCGAATAAAGCACAGTCGCTTGGTCAGCTTGCTCTTCTTTTACAGCACGGTTTAACTCTTTGTTGAGTTCAAACAATACTGCCATTGCTTCAGCCGTATTGAAATCGTCACACATTGCGTTGTTAAAGCGTTCAATAAAACTTTGATCAAGCGTTTCAGTTGTCTTTTGACCATACACTTGTTGGTAAGCTTTAAATGAATGATAGAAACGAGTTAAAGAAGTTTTTGCTTCTTTAAGCGCTACATCAGAAAAGTTCACAGGACTACGATAGTGTGAAGACACAATAAAGTAGCGAATCACTTCAGGGTGGAACTTCTCCATCACGTCACGAATCGTGAAGAAGTTGCCTAAAGATTTAGACATCTTTTCACCATCAACGTTAATAAAGCCAACATGCATCCAATAGTTCACATATTGCTCGCCAGTTGAAGCTTCACTTTGAGCAATTTCATTTTCATGGTGTGGGAACATTAAATCTGAACCACCACCATGAATGTCAAAGTGATTGCCTAAGCAGCAAGTTGACATTGCAGAACATTCGATGTGCCAACCCGGACGACCATTACCCCAAGGAGATGCCCAAGATGGTTCGTTTTCTTTTGCATGTTTCCAAAGTACAAAGTCAAAAGGATGTTTCTTTTCAACTTCTACATCGACACGTTCACTTGCACCAGCTTGCATATCATCCAGCTTGCGGCCAGAGAGGCGACCATATTTTTCAAATTTGGTCACTTCAAAATAAACAT
>NZ_JEXG01000115.1:0-2047 GCF_000581275.1 Acinetobacter sp. 809848 | reverse complement strand
AAGTGGATCCGTATTTTCCTAGCAATCATTGGTTCGATTTTATTTCTAGATGGATTAGTTCTAATTTGTCTCAATAAAATTAATGTAGGCACCGTTATTCCTTTAATTTTAGGTGCTTTCTTCTGCCTATATTCCTTATTTTATTATCATTTAGAACGCTTTTTCTTCTATCACTATCGCTTACACACACTTTGGCGTTTTGGATGGTTATGCTTCTGGATATGGTTAATTGGCTTAGGCTATTTTTTTAGCTTTATTAAAGAAAATAAAGATACTTCAAATAATATTCCTCCAGTAAAAGCAATTATTGTCTTAGGAAGCGGTGTTGAGAATGGTCAGCCCTCCACAATTCTTGCAAAGCGCTTAGATACGGCCGCCCCTTTAGCCCTAAAACAGCAGCAGGCACACATTGTTCTAACAGGTGGTCTTGATTTTTCAGAAAAAGAAAGCGAAGCATTGGTTATGTCTCGTTATCTTGAACAAAAGTATCATATCGCAAGAGATCAAATGATTCTTGAAGATAAAAGTACCAGCACAGAGCTTAACTTAAAAAATAGTAAACCCTTATTAGAACAGCATCACATTACCTTAGAGCAGCCAATCGCTATTGTGACAAGTGATTTTCATATTCCTCGAGCAATAGCAATTGCAAAAAAACAGGGCTATACCCAAGTTTATGGGGTAGCGGCAGAAACACCATTAGCTAATCGCTACAATGCATGGTTACGTGAATATTTCGCATATGCAAGTGGATGGATTTTAAACGAATATTAAAAAATAATTTAATCGGAAAACTGCTATTTAAAAAAATAGCAGTTTTTTTTGTGAAAATATTAGTGATCGGTACAAATACAAAGTTGATATTAGCTAGAACTAGTAATTACAGGCTAGATACTTATCTTTAACCACTAGTAACACAATTTAATGAGGTTGAGGAATCCCATCAAAAGCATGAAGAAACACCAATGCTAAAAAATTAAAAAACTAGCGATCAATAAAAAGAATAACTTAAAGATATAAGGACTTTAATTTTAGAATAGAAAAGTTGTATCTACACTGAGTCACATAGTAAATAAATTTACATGTAAGTATAAGATATTTATAGATGAGTATAAATTTAGGGAATTTTAAATTTCTGATAGAAATTATGGTGGGCGCTGACGGGATCGAACCGCCGACATTCTGCTTGTAAGGCAGACGCTCTACCAACTGAGCTAAGCGCCCTTAACGTCTTCATCGTTTGTGAGGTGCATTATAGAGAATCTTTAACAGGTGTCAAACGCTTTTCGACAACTTTTCAAAAAAATGCGAATGAATGATTAAAAATAAGTCATTATTAAGTAAAAAACAATTTTTTGTATTTTATTTAAGCACTTATTTTAATATTTTGATCATTCAGCTAATTAAATAAAAATTTTTAAAATCTTATTTTAGGTTAAAGATTGCTCAGACAAATAAACCAATGCATCTTCAGCGACTAAATCAAACAGTTCAATGATTTCTTCATTACGCATTCGAATACAGCCATGTGACATGGGAACGCCCATCGGTTCTTTATCAGGAGTGCCATGAATATAGATATAACGCTGCATGGTGTCATGACCTTCGCCTTTATTAAAGCCTTCTTCTAAGCCATCTAACCAAAGAATACGTGACAATATCCAATCTCTTTCAGGGAATTGTGCTGCTAGTTCACTACTATAGACCTCCCCTGTGGGCTTACGTGCAATAAAAACCGCATTTTGAGGAGATTGTGCACCAATTTTTTTTGCAACCCTATGCCATCCACGTGGAGTCCTACCAGTATTCTCTTGCTCACCGATTCCGTTCTTTCCGGTAGAAATGACATAAAATTTATTATGTTTAGGCAAAGTTAATGTTTGATTTGCTAAATCGATGAGGACATCTACATCTTCGAGCTTAAATTGAGACATTGAACTTATTCTCTTATATCAACTCAAATACTTTGAGTTTAAGTAAAAATTTATATGAAGAACTTGTCTTGCGCCAAAATTAAAAGATTATCAATCTTCTCTTATCTACGCGC
>NZ_JEXG01000114.1:0-2047 GCF_000581275.1 Acinetobacter sp. 809848 | reverse complement strand
TTTAGGTGAGTCGACGGTTTTCTCATGTAATGCAGGTGTTCTGTCTATACAACATGCTGATGGCTCAATTACACAACAAGATTGCCAAGACCCATTTCAGTATATTCGTGAATTTCAGAAGCAATTTAAAGTGCCATCTGCTGAGCTCTTGCCAAACTTACCGAGTTTTACGGGCGGATTAGTAGGTTATTTAGGCTACGACGCAGTCCGTTATATCGAGCCACGTTTAAAGAATGTTCCTACAGCTGACCCAATTACATTGCCGGATTTATGGTTAATGCTATCAAAGACAGTCATTATCTTTGATAACCTTAAAGATACTTTATTTTTAATTGTTCATGCGGATATAGAGCAGAGCAATGCTTATGAAGACGCTCAGCAAAAATTAGATCAATTAGAGCAGTTGTTAGCTACTCCAGTTAGTTTGCAAGCTAAGCCGCATACACCTCCACATTTTGAATCAATTACTGGTAAAGCGAAATTCTTAGAGACAGTCGAAAAAGTTAAAGAATATATACGTGCTGGTGATGTGATGCAGGTTGTTCCGGGGCAGCGTATGGTTTCTGATTTTGATGGAGAGGCTTTACAGGTTTATCGTGCTTTACGTCATTTGAATCCATCGCCTTATTTATTCTTGGTACAAGGGCAAACGATTACTGATAAAAAGCCATTCCATATTGTAGGGTCATCGCCAGAAATTCTTTCTCGCCTCGAAAATGGTATTGCGACAGTACGTCCGCTTGCAGGTACCAGACCTCGTGGAAAAACTAAAGAAGAAGATATTGCGCTAGAAAAAGATTTGCTTTCTGATGAAAAAGAAATCGCAGAGCATTTAATGTTGATTGATCTTGGTCGAAATGATGTTGGGCGAGTTTCGAAAATTGGGAAGGTCCAAGTAACGGATCAAATGGTGATTGAACGCTATTCACATGTCATGCACATTGTCTCAAATGTGCAAGGCGAAGTTCGTGACGATATCGATGCGCTAGATGTATTTAAAGCAACTTTCCCAGCAGGTACTTTATCGGGTGCACCAAAAATTCGTGCAATGGAAATTATTGATGAAGTTGAGCCTGTGAAAAGAGGTGTGTTTGGTGGGGCAGTGGGATATTTAGGATGGCACGGCGAAATGGATATGTCGATTGCAATCCGTACTTGTGTTATTCGAGATAAAAAGGTCTATGTGCAGGCTGGAGCAGGCCTAGTTGCAGACTCAAATCCTGAATCTGAATGGAATGAAACGCAAATAAAAGCTCGCGCAGTGATCAAAGCGGTTGAATTATCATCAAACGGATTGATTTTATGAGTTTTTAGCGGTTTTTTTTAAAAAACCGCTTGCATCGTTTGGAAGTTTTGCTAAACTGCACACCGTTCCGATACGAAACGTACGAAACACTAAGAAGAGCCGGCATAGCTCAGTTGGTAGAGCAACTGACTTGTAATCAGTAGGTCCACAGTTCGAATCCGTGTGCCGGCACCATCTTAAAGGTGTGTAGTTGTGAAGTAAAGAACAACACTGAAATAAGTGTGATATGGTGAGATTCCCGAGCGGTCAAAGGGGGCGGACTGTAACTCCGCTACGAAAGTTTCGAAGGTTCGAATCCTTCTCTCACCACCATTAACTTCGATTGAAGTGGTATATATACCAACACAGTGCGGGAGTAGCTCAGTTGGTAGAGCGGCAGCCTTCCAAGCTGCATGTCGCGAGTTCGATCCTCGTCTCCCGCTCCATCGAAGGATAATCGCTCTTATAGCTCAGTGGTAGAGCACTCCCTTGGTAAGGGAGAGGTCTCGAGTTCAAATCTCGATAAGAGCTCCAGATACAGTTTAGTAGATTTTCTACAAAGATTTAAAAAGCAGGCTTATTAGTCTGCTTTTCAAGTATTGGGTGTTTGATTTTTTAGGCGATATGTCGATGCTGAGTTTTTGCTCAGAATTGTGTTCGACGTAAACGAGGACTATAAACATGGCTAAGGCTAAGTTTGAACGTAATAAGCCACACGTAAACGTGGGCACAATCGGTCACGTTGACCATGGTAAAACA
Source organism: Acinetobacter sp. 809848 (assembly GCF_000581275.1). Taxonomy (NCBI): domain Bacteria; kingdom Pseudomonadati; phylum Pseudomonadota; class Gammaproteobacteria; order Moraxellales; family Moraxellaceae; genus Acinetobacter; species Acinetobacter sp. 809848. Next base: position 3 of record NZ_JEXG01000114.1, on the reverse strand, counting down.
ACT
>NZ_JEXG01000113.1:0-2047 GCF_000581275.1 Acinetobacter sp. 809848 | reverse complement strand
GCCAGAAATAGATTTCTACAGATAAATTAATCGCTTTATCAGTTTGGTCTTTAGCAAGCCTTTATTCATCTTTACAACTAAAAAGCAAAATACCAATGACCATTCTTCAGCCAATCCACTCTTGAAGAGTCAACAAAAACAGGCTCAGCGAAATTAAAAACAATAAAAATCTTGGTGCTTGTATTTTACACAGACTGCGTTGTCTTCTTAGGCCAGAACAATGTCATCAAAATTAAAACTTATACAAATATAGTAAGTTCAAAAAACTCAACTCAACGCTTTTCACAAAAACATAGCAAATCCAAACTTTTATCAGCGCAACTAAACATGCATGATGAATTGATACGAACAGATAAGAAGAAATTTATGATTACTAAAACGCTTCCACTTACAGATATACACCGCCACCTTGATGGCAACATCCGCATTCAAACCATTTTAGACTTGGGGCAACAATACAATTTAGATTTACCTGCTTACGACATTGAATCTTTACGACCCCACGTACAAGTGATGGATAACCAACCAGACTTATTAAGTTTTTTATCTAAGCTCGATTGGGGTGTAAAAGTATTAGCGAGCCTAGATGCCTGCAAACGTATTGCTTTTGAAAACATGCAAGATGCAGCACAGCAAGGCCTAGACTATGTAGAGCTGCGTTTTTCCCCGGGTTATATGGGAATGCCACATCAACTCCCGCTCGAAGGTGTTGTTGAAGCTGTGATTGCTGGCGTAAAAGAGGGTAGTCAGGTGTACGGGGTAAAAGCGAATTTAATTGGCATTATGAGTCGTACTTTTGGTCAAGAAGCCTGCGAAAAAGAATTAAATGCCCTGCTTGCCCATAAAAATGATATTAAAGCGTTGGATCTCGCTGGAGATGAGCTTGGTTTTCCGGGCAATTTATTTATTGATCACTTTAAAAAAGCACGTGATGCAGGTTGGCACATTACCGTACATGCAGGCGAAGCTGCTGGCCCAGAAAGTATTTGGCAAGCCATTGTAGAATTAGGTGCAGAACGGATTGGACATGGTGTTAAAGCAGTTCAAGATTTAAAACTTCTAGATTATTTGGCTAAACACCAGATTGGGATTGAATCTTGCCTGACTTCGAACATTCAAACCAACACAGTGCCTTCTTTAGCAGAGCACCCATTAAAGACTTTTTTAGAACATGACGTACTTGCTACCATTAATACAGATGACCCTGCGGTAGAAGGCATTGAAATACAGCATGAATATTTAACTGCTGCCCCACTAGCAGGTTTAAGCCCTGAGCAAATTTATACAGCTCAAGAAAATGGTCTTAAAATCGCATTTTTATCAGAACAAGAAAAAGATGAGTTAAGGCAGAAATATCAATAACAGAGCTTATATAAATAAGTTCAAATATTGGATTGTATATGAATTAAAATTAAAATATATAAAAACAAAAAAATTCCTTCTACCTGTAAGACTAGAAGAAATTCTTTTCAATATTTGAGATATTTTCAAAGCTTGAACGCTTTTAAATATGGTCGGAGCAGTAGGATTCGAACCTACGACCCCCTGGTCCCAAACCAGGTGCACTACCAGGCTGTGCTATGCTCCGATCTATCTCAGCTTTTGCTGTATCGCACATCGTGCGGTACGGTGTGCATTCTAGGCGTGACGCCCTCAGACGTCAACACCTATTCTCAAAAAAAGTTAAAAATCCTTATCAAATGTATATTTAACAAGCATTTTGAGGTTTTTTAACGTTTTAACGATGCACTAAAGGCTAACATTCGATCTAAAGGCATTTTGGCACGTTCAGCAAGTGCTGGATCAACGTGTATTTCCTGATCACCTTTTTGTAAAACTTCTAAAATTCCGTCGAGTTCATTCATTGCCATCCACGGACAGTGGGCACATGAACGACAAGTTGCCCCCTCACCCGCTGTTGGCGCTTCAACTAAAATCTTATTGGGTACTGCTTGCTGCATTTTGTAGAAAATACCGCGGTCAGTTGCCACAATGAGTCTTTCGTTTGGTAAAGTCTGCGCAGCTTTAATGAGTTGAGAAGTACTAC
>NZ_JEXG01000112.1:0-2047 GCF_000581275.1 Acinetobacter sp. 809848 | reverse complement strand
TAAACGGATGGGTACATATTTATGGTAAGGCGTTTTAGATAAAGGGTCACAATGCTCACCAGAAATGAGCATGTTTAATTGTGGTCCAATAGGTTCCCCACCTTGAAAGCGCATGCCATAACCATGTGGAAGCGAAACAACTCCTTTTCGCATTCCCTCATCAAAATCTACAGTAACCTGAATTTCTCCATGTTGTGAGATACATTTGATTTGATCACCCATAGCTACATTTAAGGCCTCTGCATCTTCAGGATGAATTCGTAAAGCTCCTTCAGCATCTACTTTTCGCCAAGCCGGGTCACGGTAAATTTGATTAGCGTTATAACTACGTCGCTCACCCGACAAAAGGATAAAAGGAAATTCTTCAACATTCACCTCATGGCTTTTCAAGGTTGTGAGTTCACTTAACATTTCGGGAATCGCAAGACGTACTTTCTTATCTTTATAAGCAACCAATTTCCAGACTTCATCATATTCATGTTGTGATAAAACCATACCTGAACGTTGCTTTAATATCTGCTCAAATAGTTTAACACCTTGTGTTAATGGATTACCCTTATAACCTGCACGACGTACCGCTTTGGTGTGTAAAACAGCATATTGAATCGACAGAGGCAATAAAAAAGCAACTGAACCAGCTGATTTTTCTAAGTGTTTACCTAAAGTGCGATAGAGAATTGAGGCTGCAAAAGGAATGTATTTTTTATTTCGTGCAAAAGTAAGTCCCAATGCCGATAGGTAAGGTAAATAGGCTGTTTTTTTCGAGTCGACTGAAGCTATTTTTTCTAAAATTGGAAAGCGTTTTGGAATCACCTGCATAGCTTCAAGTAATCGTGTATAAATTTCTGCCTCTGGCAAAGTATTCGTTTGAGCGGCCAATACAGGATGCCTGAGGTGAAAACCATTTTTAGGAAACTCAAGATTAAAGCCAGTAAATTCCCATTTTTCAAACTGGGTATGCGCTGGCAAAATGTAGTCCGCAAGCCTAGCGGTTTCCGTCATGGCAACATCCACCACAACCAACAAATCTAATGCTTTCAATGCTTCCTCATAGGCTGGTGTATCAGGATAAGTTAATAACGGGTTACAGCTATCTACAAAAACTGCGCGAATTCGCTTTTCCCCTGCTTTTAGGATTTCATCGGGTAAAATATTAGGCGGGAAAAACCCGGAAATCGGGAACATTTTATGGTAAACACTACGACGATATTTCGGCTTTCTTTCATCTGTATCGCTTAAGATTGGAATAAACATAGTATGCAGATTATTGGTACCTTGCTTTCCAAAGTTTCCAGTCAGTAAGTACAGTAGTTTTTCTAAATATCCGTTTAATGTAGTATTTAAAGTATGTTGAATGCCTAAATCAATACGTACACAGCCTCTTTTCGCCTTGGCAAAATCTCGAACGACTTGGTAAATCAAATCGACTGGAACATCAGCTTTAGCAATATAATCTTCAATCGGGACATGGTTAAATACTGTTTTTACGTCGTCAAATCCTTGCGTATGTTGCTCAATAAATGCTTCGTCATAAAGCTTTTCTTTAATAATGATCGCAATCATAGCCGACATTAAAAAAGCATCAGTCCCTGGTTTTAGCTGCACATGAATGTCTGCTTGTTTGGCCGTTTCGGTAACACGCGGGTCAAACACGACCATGGTTCGATTCGGATCTTTCTTAATATGTTTTAGGGTATCTCTTGCGTTAGGAATGCCATGGGCCTGAAAAGGATTTGTCCCAATGAAAAGTACATAATCTGCGTGTTCAACATCTTCTGTGGTATGGCAAGCTTGACTACCGAATAGGCGGCCATTGAGCCAGAAATCACCTGTTTTTTCTTGAGCAAGTGAGTTATAAGCATAATAACTTTTCATGGCCAGCAAAAGCTGTCGGCCATACGCTGCGCCGAGGTGGTTACCCTGACCGCCGCCCCCAACAGAAGCAAAAGCAGTCCCGCCAAAATCATCTCTAATCTGAACTAAACAATCAGCAATTTCTTGTATGGCTACATCCCAACTCACTTCTGATGACTGGATCATTTGTTTT
>NZ_JEXG01000111.1:0-2047 GCF_000581275.1 Acinetobacter sp. 809848 | reverse complement strand
TGATATGTTGGTTGGTGGTATTAAACCGCATTTCTATTGCTTACCAATTTTAAAGCGTCAAACTCACCAGACCACTTTGCTTGAAGTTGCAACGAGCGGTAACCCTAAATTTTTCTTGGGTACAGATAGTGCTCCTCACTCGCAAAATGCAAAAGAAAATGCGTGTGGCTGTGCGGGCTGTTATAGTGCGCCTAATGCAATTGAACTTTATGCTCAAGCATTTGATCAAGTAGGTAAACTAGAACGTTTAGAAGGTTTTGCTAGCCACTTTGGTGCAGACTTCTACGGCCTACCACGTAATACTTCTACCATTACTTTGGTAAAAGAAGATAACCTCGTTCCAGAATCTTTTGATTATTTAGATGATCAAAAAATTATCCCGCTGCATGCCGGGAAAACGCTGCAATGGAGAAAAGTGTGACACAAGAAACCTCTGTCCCGGTCATTGGCCAACGTTTTCGTGGCTTCTTACCTGTTGTTGTTGACGTTGAAACGGCAGGTTTTAATGCCCAGACAGATGCATTGCTAGAAATTGCGTGCATTCCAATTGTGTATGATGCTCAGGGACAATTTGTCCCTGGTCCAGCATTTCATGCACATATTAACCCGTTTGAAGGGGCTAATCTCGATCGTCGTTCGCTAGACTTTATTGGTATTGATCCATTCAATCCAATGCGTATTGCAATGGCTGAAGATGAGCGTACTGCATTACGCCGTATTTTTAAATCGGTGAATGAAGTCCGCAAACAGCAACATTGTACACATGCAGTCTTAGTGGGCCACAATGCGCATTTTGACCTTGGTTTTGTACAAGCAGCAATTGCGCGTACAAGTACAAAAAACCAAAACCCATTTCATAGTTTTTCAGTGATGGATACTGTTACTTTAAGTGCTGTTATGTTTGGACAAACTGTGCTTGCGAAAGCGTGTATTCAAGCTGGAATTGAGTTCGATGGCAAAGAAGCACACTCTGCTTTGTACGATACTCAGAAGACTGCTGAACTGTTTTGCTATATTTTGAACAAACTGTCACCTTACCTCCTTGACAGTTTGGTGGCGGCTTCTTAAGATACCGCCATCCTCAACGTCCCTATCGTCTAGAGGCCTAGGACATCGCCCTTTCACGGCGGTAACCGGGGTTCGAATCCCCGTAGGGACGCCAAATTCTAAAAAGCCACTGCATAACGTCAGTGGCTTTTTTCTTGCCTAAAAAAATGAAAAGCTAATCAATGATTAGCTTTTCATATGCTCTCTCAACCCGCAATTCCCACTTGTACTTCAAGGCGACCTGACTGCACTCGTAGTCCTCTAATTTCAAACTGATCTACGAGCTGCTGCACAAGCTCACGACTTTCTCTCAAAATATTCAAGCCCGGTAAAATACTAAAATCAGTCAAACTTAAAAGCTTTTCAACCATCCATGAACGGTTGTTAATAAAGTCAATAAATCCTGCTTGCTCTAGGTCAATAAACCACATGCGATGCCCATCGCGTTGGATTCCGGGAATATCGCCAATCAAGTGATTAATGAGTGATGGAATAGGCAACATATTTACGACTTCGAAACCAACTCGACCAATACGGCGCACAGCCCAATTTGACAAGGTGCCGCCATGTCGAATCTGAACATCAAGACTTTCATCCATTTGTCGCAAACGTAAGAATTTTTCCTGCCCAATACGACATTCCAATACTTTAAAATCTAAACTCAAACGATACATGAAGCGATGATAATGCCCATCGATCTCGACTTGGAAACTGTCATTGCCGCATTTAATTTTAATATCATCAATTTCGGAGCGATCAATGCGCTTACGAATTTGATTATTTAATAACATTTCGGGTAAGTACAACGTTAAGGTACTTTTGCCCAAAAAAGTTCGCGCCATAATCAACGCGACTTGGCGTGCTGTTTCACTGGTTTCAGACACCATATCTCTTACAGTACCTGCTGCCAGATTTGTCATTCCGACAACTCCACGTCGTGTATGAGTAGTTACTTGATCGAGTGCGTCCAAAGCAGCATCAGCAACCTCTGCAATATTAC
>NZ_JEXG01000110.1:0-2047 GCF_000581275.1 Acinetobacter sp. 809848 | reverse complement strand
GTGCTAACCGCATTTATGTACACGACAATATTTATCAAGCTTTTGCCGAAAAGTTTGTACAAGAAGTACAAAAGTTTAAAGTCGGTAATGGACTTGAAGATGGCGTGCAAATTGGCCCATTAATTAATGAAAAGGCTGTTTTGAAAGCACAGCAGTTGATTGATGATGCAGTTAGTAAAGGCGCTAAGGTCGCTTGTGGTGGCAAACAGCATGCTTTAGGGCAAACCTTTTATGAACCATCTGTTTTAACTAACGTTGATCGTACGATGGAAATTGTCCAAGAGGAAATTTTTGGTCCAGTTGCACCCCTCATTCGCTTTACTGATGAGGCTGATGTTGTTGCTCAAGCAAATGACACCATCTTTGGTTTGGCTGCTTATGTTTATAGTGAAAATATCTCACGTTTATGGCGAGTATCAGAACAGCTTGAATATGGAATGGTCGGTATGAATGCCACAGCAATTTCAAATGAAGTTGTACCATTTGGCGGTGTGAAACAATCAGGTGTTGGGCGTGAAGGCTCAAAGTATGGTCTTGAAGAATTCATGACCATTAAATACATGTGTTTAGGGCTTTAAGGATAAGCCCTAACAACAAGAATATGCGGTAAAAGAAGGATTCTAATATGGCTAATCATTATGAAATGTTCCCAGCGGTTGTTACTCAAGTGGAACAGCTAACCCCTTTAATCAAACGGTTTACGTTCAAACGTCAAGATGGGCAGAACTTTCCTCGATTTAGTGGGGGAAGCCATATTATTGTCAAAATGAATGAACAACTTTCAAATGCGTATTCACTAATGAGCTGTACGCAAGATTTATCGACTTATCAAGTCTGTGTTCGTAAGGATGTAGAAGGTAAGGGCGGTTCAGTTTTTATGCATGATCAATGCAATGAAGGCTGTGAAATCCAGATTTCAGAACCCAAAAATTTATTTCCATTAGCTGAAACAGGGAATAAACATATTTTAATTGCAGGTGGAATTGGCATTACACCATTCTTACCTCAAATGGATGAGCTTGCAGTGCGTGGTGCTGAGTATGAACTACATTATGCTTATCGCTCACCTGAACATGCGGCCTTGTTAGATGAGTTAAAGCAGAAACATGCAGAACATGTGTTTAGTTATGTTGACTCAGAAGGTTGCTCATTAAATCTGGATGAACTGCTTTCATCACAACCTAAAGGCACACATGTCTATGTTTGTGGGCCGAAACCCATGATTGATGCTGTGATTGATTGTTGTAACAAGCATCGTTACCGCGATGAATACATTCACTGGGAACAATTTGCCTCAACAGTTCCTGAAGATGGTGAAGCATTTACGGTGGTACTTGCTAAATCTAATCAGGAAATTGAAGTACAAAGTAACCAGACGATTTTACAAGCTATTGAAACATTGAATATTGATGTGGAATGCTTATGTCGCGAAGGTGTATGCGGTACATGTGAAACTGCTATTTTAGAAGGTGAAGCAGAGCATTTCGATCAATACTTAAGTGATGCAGAAAAGACCTCACAGAAGAGCATGATGATTTGTGTATCGAGAGCTAAAGGTAAAAAACTAGTATTAGATCTTTAATATATTTCTGTGGCCGATCAATTGTTTAAAGAAAAAAATGCTAAAAAAAGAACAAATAATGATGATCTGAATCTTATTTGTTCAATTGATGGGCATTAAGGGTTTTTACCTATTGACCTGCTATACAGAACTATAGATAATGCGCACACAGTTTACGGCTATGTAGCTCAGTTGGTTAGAGCACCGCACTCATAATGCGGGGGTCACAAGTTCAAGTCTCGTCATAGCCACCATTTTATAGACCACGCTCCTGCGTGGTCTTTTTTTATGCTCATTTTTTGATTAAACACAGTTTGTAAAGACCGACTTTATAGTTATGGCATTGTTTGTCTAGATCAATTTCTTCATGTTCTTATAACACTTAACAAGGATGTTGAAGACATGAAAAGGTCATTATTATTTTTAGGAATTTTAAGTTTAACGGCGGGAGTAGAGGCTTCTGCTGCTGATTTGAGTTGGGGAGAT
>NZ_JEXG01000109.1:0-2047 GCF_000581275.1 Acinetobacter sp. 809848 | reverse complement strand
CTGGGCTCGAACCAGGGACCTGCGGATTAACAGTCCGTCGCTCTACCGACTGAGCTATGGGAGAATCTGGAAAAGGATTTTAGGCAGGAAAGAGGGCTGGGTCAAGCCTTAATAACAGAATTAGAGTGAATATCTAATCGTTTGGTTTAAAAATACTCGAAACATTGATTTTATTCAAAATAATGAAAAATTATTAAATCATTAGAAAAGAAAAAACCCGCAATAAATGCGGGCTTTTAGAATCTTGGCTCTCCCACCTGGGCTCGAACCAGGGACCTGCGGATTAACAGTCCGTCGCTCTACCGACTGAGCTATGGGAGATTAGTAGATGGCTCTCCAACCTGGGCTCGAACCAGGGACCTGCGGATTAACAGTCCGTCGCTCTACCGACTGAGCTATTGGAGAATCTGATGCGCATTTTATGGATGAAATCTAAAAGCGTCAATAAGAATATTAAAGAAAATGAATCGTTTGCTTGATTAATATGCTTTTGCTGTATTAAAAATAAAAAAACCACCCCAAATAGGGTGGTTTTTCATAAAGAAATAAAATTATTTCTCTACACCAGCTGGTTGACCTGCAAGTTTTGCATTTGCATAGTCCCAGTTCACAAGGCTTTCTAGGAAAGTTGCGATGTATTTAGGACGTAAGTTACGGAAATCGATGTAGTAAGCATGTTCCCATACGTCAATTGTTAATACAGCAATTTGGCCATGTGCAAGTGGAGTGTCTGCATTAGAAGTTTTAGTAATAGATAATTTACCGTTTACTTCATCAGCAACTAACCAAGCCCAACCTGAACCGAATTGAGTTGTTGCAGCAGCAGTAAATTCTTCTGCAAACTTTTCGTAGCTACCAAAAGCTTCGTCAATTTTAGCAGCGATTGCGCCAGTAGGCTTACCACCACCATTTGGCTTCATGCTGTTCCAGTAGAAAGTGTGGTTCCAAACTTGAGCAGCATTGTTGAAAATACCAGCTTTAGATGCATCACCAGCAGTCGCTTTAATGATTTCTTCTAAAGTTTTACCTTCAAGGTCAGTCCCTTTGATTAAGTTGTTTAAGTTAACAACATAGGTATTGTGGTGTTTATCGTGATGGTATTCTAAAGTTTCTTTACTAATATGTGGCGCTAAATCATCATAGCCATATGGAAGTGCAGGTAAAGTAATGGTTGTCATGTTCCTATTCCTTGCATTTGCTGGGTTATACAATTAAGTGGCTCTATTGTAAATGATTCTGGTAACAATAGGGCATCGTTTTAAAGAACTATACACAATAAAGATCTAATTAATACGCATAACACAGATTGAAAAAAAGACTTAATTAAATCGGATTATTCAATTCAAAATATTCAGCTTCAATTGAAAACTGTTTTGAGATCGCTTGTGCCAAACGCTGAACTCCATAACGCTCAGTAGCATGGTGACCACAGGCGAAATAGTGAACCCCTAATTCTTTTGCTTCATAAAAAGTTCGTTCACTGACTTCACCTGAAATATAAGCATCACAATTTTGCAAAGCAGCTTTAGCAATAAAATCTTGAGCGCCGCCTGTACAGAAGCCTACTTTTTGAATGCTTTGCTTTTCTGCTGGCAAATGAATCACTTTAAAATCAAAACTGTTTTGAAGCTGTGCTTTAAACTCATCTACAGAAACTGCTTGCTCTAAATAACCAATATTACCAATCGGATGTTTCTCGGTTAAATCGAGTGGTTCTAAATTCTTCAAGTTTAGTTTTTCTGCAATCGCTACATTGTTGCCCAAAGTTGGGTGTGCATCTAAAGGTAGATGATAAGCGACTAATGAAATATTATTTTGAATGAGTTTTTTAATGCGGTTGCCTCGCATTCCAGTAATTGGATACGGTTCACCCTTCCAAAAATAACCATGATGTACGAGTAATAAATCTGCATTTTGAGCAATTGCTGCATCAATCGCATCTTCGGAAGCAGTAACCGCACAAACGATACGTTTTACTTCAGTTGAACCTTCAATTTGCAGGCCATTTGGTGCGTAATCTTTAAATTCTGCCGCTTTTAAGGTTTGG
>NZ_JEXG01000108.1:0-2047 GCF_000581275.1 Acinetobacter sp. 809848 | reverse complement strand
ATATTTTGGTCGCTGAACTCAAGCAGCTCATTGAACAATTTGCTAAAAAAGTTCAGAAGCCTGCCTTAGCTGAGCAGGATATCTATCGATATGCTCATCAAACTGTAATTGAAATTAATGAGATGAAACCTCAGTTCGAAGATCTAGATTCTTCTTTAGATGATAGTGCTGCTGACTATATTGCTGAAGCAATGATGATGGTAGCACAGGAAGCTGGATATTTAGATCTAGAAATGGAAGAGCTGGTTATGAATCGAGAGTGGTGATTACTCTCGATTTTCAATATCTTCAAATGCATCTAATAAGTGGCAAGATGCCTTTAAATGTATTTCGTCTATTTTTTTAACTTTTAAAATTAAAACACCATTCTCTTGATAATCTGCGTCCGCTAACAAACTGACTCAATAAGTTTCTCGTTTTTGTTCCAGCGTTTTAAATTTATCTATTCGGGTGCTTTAACTAAATAATCATCTCTGGTAATAGAGCAACGTGAAAAATACCAATGGTTGTCTTTGAAAGAAAGGGTACCAGAGAAAAGATCTGTGGCGTAAACCTTTGTTATAAAAAGGGTAGTGCAAACGAGTAATAATATTCTTATCATAAAATTCATTTTGATTAGGCATAAAAAAACCAGCATACGCTGGATTCTTTGTAGCACCAAATTCAATATTTGAAAATGGTGCCCGGGGCCGGACTCGAACCGGCACGCTTTGTGGGCGGGGGATTTTAAATCCCCTGTGTCTACCTATTTCACCACCCGGGCTTTACCAAATTTGGAGGCGGAGGTCGGAATCGAACCGGCGTCCACGGAGTTGCAGTCCGCTGCATGACCACTCTGCCACCCCGCCTACATTTGGTGATGCACATATTAGCAACCTTTACAAAAAAAACAATACTGTTTTGAGATAAGATGAACATAAAAGCAACATCTAGAATAAATTTGTCCAAATAATCATGTATTATTGGCACATTAAATTCATGTCTACCTTGGAGATGTGCTGTGGCATTGGTTTTAGACGGTCGCGCATTAGCAAAGCAAATTGAAGAAAATTTGTCAGTACGTGTTGAAGCTTTAAAAGCTAAAACAGGTCGTACCCCAATTTTGGCGACTATTTTAGTTGGGGATGATGGTGCATCTGCAACTTATGTACGCATGAAAGGAAATGCTTGCCGTCGAGTAGGCATGGATTCTTTAAAAATTGAATTGCCACAAGAAACGACAACAGAACAATTATTAGCTGAAATTGAAAAACTTAATGCTAACCCAGATGTACATGGCATTCTTTTACAACATCCAGTTCCAGAGCAAATTGATGAGCGTGCATGTTTCGATGCAATCTCATTAGCTAAAGATGTTGATGGTGTAACCTGTCTTGGTTTTGGCCGTATGGCTATGGGTGAAGCGGCATATGGTTCAGCGACTCCTGCTGGCATCATGACCATTTTAAAAGAAAACAATATCGAAATTGCTGGTAAACATGCGGTTGTGGTTGGCCGTTCTGCAATTTTAGGTAAACCAATGGCAATGATGCTTTTGCAAGCCAATGCAACAGTAACGATTTGCCATTCACGCACACAAAACTTACCTGAGCTTGTGAAACAAGCCGATATTATTGTCGGTGCAGTTGGTAAAGCTGAACTTATCCAAAAAGATTGGATTAAACAAGGTGCAGTGGTTGTAGATGCTGGTTTCCATCCTCGTGATGGCGGCGGTGTAGGTGATATTCAATTACAAGGTATTGAAGAAATTGCTTCTGCTTACACACCAGTACCGGGTGGTGTTGGTCCAATGACTATTACAACTTTGATTCGTCAAACTGTAGAAGCTGCTGAAAAAGCTTTAGGTTAATTTAATTAACGCTAGGCTGTTATTTGATACGCGTAACCGTCATCCGCAATTGTTTGAGGCAGAAATACGTTAAAAATTTAATGTTTCTGCGATACTTTCGATTCTAGAGAGTATCTGCCGAGTTTTGCGGATGACAATGGTTTTGCCTACTTTTCCCGAAAGAAAAGTAGGTCCAACCGAAGGTTATTCTAAAAATTC
>NZ_JEXG01000107.1:0-2047 GCF_000581275.1 Acinetobacter sp. 809848 | reverse complement strand
CGGAGGTGTCATGAATCACCAATTCAAACACCTTCCTGAACATAAGCAGAGGGAAGGCATCCAGTCTTGGTATGAGCCAGCCCTTAATCTCCTAAACAAAATGCTTGAACGAAACAAAGCAAATCTACGTAAGCGTGGCTATAACGAAAAGAATGCAGCCATTACACGCGAAGAGTTTAGACAAGAACTCGCTCGACGTGGCCGCATTACTTTGTATTTAGCTGGGGAAATTGAAACGAGTTTGTATAAGGCTCAAAAGATTGAATACATGGGCGGATATGTAAAGCCTAAGGAGATGCAATGAATGAGTTATCTCTTTTCGCAGGCGCTGGTGGAGGAATTCTCGCATCTTATCTCTTGGGATGGCGAACAGTGTGCGCAGTTGAACGTGATGCCTACGCAGCACAAGTTCTGGCGCAACGACAGAATGATGGAATTCTCGAAGCTTTCCCAATTTGGTCTGACATTACATCTTTTGACGGAAAACCATGGAGAGGAATTGTTGACGTTATATCTGGCGGCTTTCCGTGCCAAGACATCTCATCCGCAGGAAAAGGTGCAGGAATCGAAGGTGAACGTTCCGGGCTTTGGGCAGAAATGGCACGAATTATCGGTGAAGTACGACCTAGATACGTGTTCGTGGAAAACTCACCAATGCTTGTTTCCAGAGGACTTACAAGAGTCATCAGTGACCTTGCCAAAATGGGGTATGACGCGCAATGGGCACGTTTTTCAGCATCTAACTTTGGAGCGCCCCATATCCGTGACCGAATTTGGATTGTTGCCCACTCCCAAAGCATCGGATGCGAAACCAAGAACGTCTCCAGCAGATTTCCTCAGAAATTCACCAGGATTGGAAACTGTAGTCAATATGTGGCCAACTCCCAAAGCATCCGATTGGAACAAGCGGGGAAATGTAAGTCCTCATCCGAGAAATGGTTTACCAGGTGCGGTCATGAACTTTCCGACACCAACTGCGAGCGATGCAAACAAGTGGAGCAACGAGTCTTTAGCCGAACGCAAAGCGAAGGGACGCCAGATCCGTCTCAATACAGCAGTTTCGCCAGAGGGTGGGAATGGTGGGCGATTGAACCCGAACTGGGTCGAGTGGCTGATGGGGTGGCCAATCGGGTGGACCGACTTAAAGCCATTGGAAATGGACAAGTTTCAATCGTGGCGAAAAGCGCATTTGAATTTTTAGGGGAAGATCTATGAGTTTAGATGCGACCATTTGGGCTTTCAAAGCCGAGGTTAAAACCTCAAGCCAGAGACTCGTTTTATTGGCCTTGGCTGATAGAGCGGGAGAATCTCACAAGTGTTACCCAAGCATTAAGCGAATGGTTAAAGACACTGTCCTTAACCGTAAAACGGTGATCAAGGTATTAGATGAACTTGAAGCGATTTCATTAATTAGATTTACAGGTGAAATCACAGGGAATGGTGTGAAGGTTTACCAATTAATTGGTGTGATGGGCCGTGAAGAAAATGATTTAACCAGTCCCAAAAATGGTACTAGTACCAATAACGGAACTAGTTCCAATTTCGGTACTGGTTCCAAAAACGGTACTAGTACCAATAGTGGGACCGCAACCAGTCCCAAAAACGGTACCGAGACCAGTACCAATATTGGGACAGAGAATCTATCAGGGAATCTATCAGATGAATCTAAAAATAAAAAAACATGGTTGAGTTTGAAAAAACTTGGTGAAGAAATTCTTTTGGCAACTGATCAGGAAACTTACGAGCAAATCAAAAAAGCCACTTGGTTCGATCGAGAGTTAAGAGCATTTGAACTCTACAACGCTGAAAAGAATCTTTGTGATGAACTCATGAATTACCACTTTGCAGATTGGTTAATCAACGCATGTGGTAAATACCAAGCTCGTGAACAGGCACCTTTCCGAAATTCTGGGTCGCAGGTTCGCTGCTCGCCGAGCGCACCGCACCAGTTGAGCGACAAACAGGTTCACGCCTTCGCTCAAAAACTTTCACAACATCCTGAGTTCGCAAGCCAGTTTGCAGCTGCAGGGGAAAGCTACGATCAACT
>NZ_JEXG01000106.1:0-2047 GCF_000581275.1 Acinetobacter sp. 809848 | reverse complement strand
TGGAGCTTTTTAGTTGCTTTAGTTGCGTTAATTATTTCACTTTTTCCTCATATTAGGATTTGGTTGAAAGGAAATAAGCTAGATTTAGAAATTCATAATAAAATAACTCTTCATCATTGGGTAGGCTTCCCATCCATAAACATTTATTTAGGCGTGACTAATAAAGGTCGTGCTAGAGTGAAAATCAAAAGTATGAATGTCAAAATTGTAAAAGACGGTAGGGATATTGAAAATTTAAGTTGTAATGGTTATTTTGAGAGTACTACATCTCAATCTGCTAATTTATTTTTTCCTTTCGAACTCTCGTCTGATGAGTCTTGGGATCATGTTTGTTGGTTTGCAATTAATTTAGACAGAAATAAAGAGCAAAAAGCACGTAGTGCTTTTACTGCAGTAGATATGAATATCAGTGAAAAAATTCGTGTCAATGGTGCTAATAATCAGTTGGTAGAGGCAAATAGTGAGCTTGTTGATACTCTAAAAGAAATACATAGTCAGAATTTTATTTGGGATTCTGGTGAGTATTATTTAGAACTTAGATTTGAAACAATACCTTCTATCATACTTGAAAAGCGAGTACGTTTCACACTCTTTGAATCTGATGTAAAAGAATTAAATGATTATTTTAATGACTATAAGTTTGGATCAGCTTATAACCACCAGAAAAATAAAGGTGTAAATATTCTGATATCTGAAGCCTCTAATTAAATTTTATTCATACTAAAAATTGAGTATAAATTTTTATACTCAATTTTATTTATAATAACTAATTTAAGTTTATTTTAATATTTCTTCTGAATTATCGAAATTAATCTTTCTTTAAAATAAAGTATGGAACGTTTGAACCTTTTTTAGGTTTATATTTAATTTGGTAAATATCCTCATGATGTAAATGGTTTCTATCTATATATTTTAAGATTAAAATAGGTTTTAATGCTAACATATCTCTTAAGAAGTTATTTTTATCATTTGAATTGTAGTTAAGTTCTATATAGTGATGTTCTTGATTTTCAGTAATACTTCTAAATATATCAAATTGATTTCTAGTATCAAAATTTCCATATTTAATTCTAGCACTAGGATTAATTCCTCTATGATTTAGGGAAATCTCTAATAGAAATGCACTTTCTCCTATATTTAACATTTTTACCCCTATTTGAAAACGATACTTACTAAACGGAGGATTGTCATCCTGATATACGCTAGTTGTCTCTAAAAGAAAGTTTGGTTCTTTTGCTTTAGCTTGCAAATGCAAAGTATAAATAGCAGATAAAACAGCACCTAAAGTTGATATTCCTGAAAAGAAATATATAGTTAACGTAAGTAGTACAGTGGGATCAGTAATTTTAAAGCCGCATTTCAATACAAAATAGAATGAAATAGAAAGGCTAATCACTGTAAAAATTGTTAAAAGAATTAAATTAAAGTATTTCATCTTGGTAAAGTTTAGTTTTTTATTATCAGTAATTTACAGAAATTCATTTAACTTGTCACTATTAACTGATGAATTTGACTTGGTAGTTAATTTACTCTTATTAACTCATTCCATAGGAAAGGATTTCTACTCAATTTATCCCGCGACATCGACCAGTTTCGACCAGGAACAAAACATGGTCCGACCCCTAACTTTTTCTTTCCAAATTTGCTATGGATACCATCCATTGCCTGCATCAAACATTCTTTTTTCTCTATCAGACTAAAGTCAGTGAGCAGGTCATAAGTATGGCCAGACTTGGGTTCTAAACATGTCAGCACAACACCGCATTTCTTATATTTAATCCCTTCCTTGTAAATCTCAGCCACCAACCTTGTAGCTGCTCTTGCAAAATCAATAGCGCAGTCAGTCGGTTCTGAAAAAGAGCCTGTAATAGATTTATTGTAAAAGGGCACATTCTGATCGAAGGGATTCGACTGTACAAAAGCAATCATACATCCGCATAAAAGCTCTTCATCACGTAGCCTCTTACATGCATCTTGCGCATACATTGAGATAGCTTCTTTTAGATCTGTTAATTCAGTTACGCGACCACCGAATGACCTTGAAGCG
>NZ_JEXG01000105.1:0-2047 GCF_000581275.1 Acinetobacter sp. 809848 | reverse complement strand
TTAAATACCGTCACAAAAGGACTGCTACTTACACCGTCACCGCCTAAACCTGCAAGTTGGAAAGGAAGTAAAGCGCTAATAACAATGATGGTACCCACAAAGAAAATAAGGAGGCGCCAGATCGCGGCATTAATCGCTTTTGGTACATTTTGAGCTGGATCTTTTGTTTCGCCAGCTGCTACACCAATTAATTCGGTTCCTGAGAATGCAAAGTTAACAATTAACATGGTCGTAAAAATAGGAATTAAACCATGAGGGAACCAGCCTTGAGCCGTAAGATTGCTAAATAGTGGAGCAGTTTGGGCACCATGGAATGGAATTAAACCAAAAATTGCTAATAGGCCGAGCACAATAAAAACAATGACAGTAACGACTTTAACAAGAGCCAGCCAAAACTCAGATTCAGCAAAAATACGCGTTGAACTAATATTTAAGCCAAAGATAGTAACTGCAAAAATAATTGTCCAAATCCACATAGAAATCTGTGGAAACCATTCTTGCATGAGTAGGGCTGCGGCAGTGAATTCGGTTCCAAGCGTTGCAGTCCAGGTGAGCCAGTACATCCAAGAAATCATATAGCCAGTACTTGGACTGATATATTTTTTGGCATAGGCACCAAAAGAACCTGAAACAGGCATGTGTACAGCGAGTTCTCCTAGGCAGAGCATGACCATGTAAGCGATCGCGCCACCAAGAATATAGGCAATAATTGCGCCAATAGCTCCAGTTTGTGAAATGACTTCCCCTGAACCTAAAAATAGACCAGTTCCGATCGCTCCGCCCAGTGATAACATCACAAGATGGCGAGTGCTCATGGCTCTTTTTAAAGGTGCAGTACTGTTCTGATGCTGATGAGCATCTAGTTGATTGTCAGATGGCTGCATATTACACATTGAGAGAATTAAGAAAGACGCTATTTTAGATAAAATAGACAAATGTGCAATCTAGAAAGAGATAAAGAATAAACAGTAAGGTGACGATAGAGTCTTTTTATAATTTTTAAAGCAGAATATGGCGTCCCTACGGGGATTCGAACCCCGGTTACCGCCGTGAAAGGGCGATGTCCTAGGCCTCTAGACGATAGGGACTTGATGAGGCAAACACAAAGGAGCGTGGTGGAGTCAAGCGGGATCGAACCGCTGACCTCTACAATGCCATTGTAGCGCTCTACCAACTGAGCTATGACCCCAGTTTGTGTGAGCGCAATCTTAGGGTGAATGCGCTCACACGTCAACAAAAAAATGAATTAAACTTCGCTAGTTGCGTCATTTTTCGGCAATTTTAAGCTCTCATTGAGTTTTTCCCAATTTTTAACTTCTTTCTTGCTCGGTCCGCCCACAATTTCTAAGGCATGACGTAAACGAGCGAAAGTTAAATCAGGCCCAAGCGTAACCATTGATTGCATCACTGGTGTTGAACTCGTTGAACCGGCAATTGCGATAAAGAACGCTGGCATGAAATCACGTAGTTTAATGCCCATCTGATTCGCAAGATCCATTAGGGTTTGGCTAACGGTGTCATTATTCCAAGTAAACTGACCTTCAAGACGCCAAATTGCAAATTGTAAACTTTGACGAACTTGCTCTTGAGTCAATTTTTTACTTTCAAACATTTCAGCAGTAATTTGTGGCATATGGTTAAAATAGAAACCAGCCCAATTCACAGCTTCTGAAAGTAAATTAATACGTGGTTGAATAGCGGCAGCAATGTCTTCCAAAGTGTTGCGATCACTCTTCCATGTTAATAAACGGTCTAATAGTTGACTTGGAGTTAACCCTTTGATCCACTGACCGTTAAGCCAGTTCAATTTTTCAACGTCAAAAATTGGTCCACCTAGTGATACACGCTGAATATCAAAGTTATCCATCATATCTTGTAATGTGAAAACTTCTCTTTCATCCGGCATTGACCAACCCATGCGGCCTAAATAGTTGAGTAAGGCTTCTGGTAATACACCGATATCGCGGTAGTAGTTAATTGATGTCGGGTTTTTGCGTTTAGATAGTTTTGATTTATCTGGGTTACGCAACAATGGCATGTGGCAAAG
>NZ_JEXG01000104.1:0-2047 GCF_000581275.1 Acinetobacter sp. 809848 | reverse complement strand
TGAACAGTTAAAATGGCAATAAGTTCATTTGAGTTTATTGCTGGTTATTAAAGTCGAGAAAATTTGTGATTCATGTTGTCCTATACGAGCCTGAAATTCCTGCCAATACAGGCAATATCATTCGTTTATGTGCTAATACTGGTGCACAGTTACATTTGGTCAAGCCTTTAGGTTTTGAATTAGATGATAAAAAGCTCAAACGAGCAGGCCTTGATTATCATGAATGGGCACGTATGCAAATTTGGGACAACATAGAACTTTGCCTTGCTGACCTGAAAGCTAAAGGGGTTGAGCATATTTTTCCACTCACCACTAAAGGTTCTGCAACTCCGCATACAGTTGATTTGAATCGACCTGTGGCTTTACTGATGGGACCAGAAACACGCGGTTTGCCTGAGCATGTTCGCTTGATGTTCCCACAAGAACAGTGGATTCGTTTGCCGATGGCGGAAAACTCAAGAAGTTTAAATTTATCTAATGCAACGGCTGTGATTGTTTATGAAGCATGGCGTCAGCAGGGTTTTAAAAACTTAGGATAAGTTAATAATTTTTAAATAAAAATAAGGCCACAGTTGTGGCCTTATTTGTTTTTTAGATGTCTTATTTAGGGAAAACAACACCACTTGCTAAATCATAATTTGTTGGTGAGTTAGTATAGACCGATCCAAGTCGAACTGCAAAGAACCAGCCTAAAGTACCTTGGTCTTGAATCCGATTTTCAAAGATATAAGGCTCATCTGTTTCGGATGCAGCATCTTCAATAAATACTTTATATTCAATAGGTCCTGTATTTTCACTGTCGCGCTCAAATAGATAACCATCAATATTAAAGAAGCCTAGGTTATTGTTCGCGTCGACTAATCTGTAACCTTCAGCCGCTTGTTCTTTAAGAAGTTTTTCAAGTTTAATTGCATCATCCTTGTTGAAAGGAATATGTTGTGGAACTTCAAAATAACGATATGCATAGGTTCCGTTATGGGTACTGCTATTTACGCAAGTAGGTACATAGAAGGTTCCATTCGTTGTGCCATTATTAGTGAATTCTGAGTTTGCGTAAATTAGCTTACAACCTTGTGCACCAAGTTCATTGAAGGCATTTAGAATACTTGTGCGAGAAGTGTTGGTTAAGAAGCGATTAGAGTACGAATAGGTTGCAGGTTTCTTATCATTTTTCACAAATAAATATTTATCTGTATCAGATGTAACCTCGCCAAATGAAAGCTTATATATATAGCCTAAGCTACCTTGTTTATTTAACTCATTCACCCATAGTAAATAACGGTTTGCTACTGAATTAGTTTTAACATCAACTGTTTTATAGGTGTATGTGTCAGTGGATTTATTGTTTTTAACATATAAATTTTTATACAGCGCAAAGCTTCCATCCGGATTATCTAATCTTACAGATGGGGTGAGAAGAGCGTAGCCTTGGCGTCCTTGATCATTAAGTTGACTTAATACGTCTGCCCAAGATTCCTTATTATCTCCTAGTCTAAAACTTGCTGTTGCCAATACTTGACTTGGCTTTTGCATGCTTGCTGGTGGAGTTGTTTTTGTGAAGCAGGTATTTGTGAGATCAAAGTTTGCTTGCTGCAAATAATTATGTATCGCATTTGGTTCATCTGTAGGAACTAGACAGAATTGGTTTGCATTTTTAAACCCTAGAATAGCTGGCTGTTTCTGCGTTAGCTTTCCTGCTACTACAAGCTGCCAATCTACTTTGTTATAGCTTGAGGTTTGTACTGTCTGAGGTGCTCCAATATTTGAAACCAGACTAAAATCTTCAGCTTGGCGGTAACTTGCAACAATGTTACCTGTACAGTTCGATTCATTCTCATAACGTACTGTTTCACTGGCAAATCGCAAGCTGTTATCAGAAACCTTAATGACATTCATTTTTAGAGCAGAGCCGTTAATACAACCTCCTTTGCCTGCTAACCAACTTCCAACAAAGCGATCCACTACACTTGTTGGTGTTGGTGTTGGTGTTGGTGATGGTGATGGTGATGGTGATGGTGATGGTGCCCATCATCGTGAAGTAACCATG
>NZ_JEXG01000103.1:0-2047 GCF_000581275.1 Acinetobacter sp. 809848 | reverse complement strand
CAATTAGTAAATAAATTTGTTAATATGCGCCCCTGAAGTGAGCTGGATGGTCGCTGCTGTGGAGGTCTTCGTGACTGAAGCAGGGGAGGAAAGTCCGGGCTTCATAGGGCAGGGTGCCAGGTAACGCCTGGGCGGTGAAAGCCGACGGAAAGTGCAGCAGAGAGTAGACCGCCTCATTCGTGAGGTAAGGGTGAAAGGGTGCGGTAAGAGCGCACCGCGTGTCTGGTAACAGTTCACGGCATGGTAAACCCCACCAGAAGCAAGACCAAATAGGAATCCTGAGGTACGGCCCGTACTGGATTCGGGTAGGTCGCTTGAGCGTATGAGTGATTGTACGCCTAGAGGAATGGCCATCCTCGACAGAACCCGGCTTATAGGCTCACTTCACCTCATTTTATTTAAAATTTTTCTTGACGTGCGTTAAAGAAGTTAAGATAATGCGCGCACAGTTTTCGGCTATGTAGCTCAGTTGGTTAGAGCACCGCACTCATAATGCGGGGGTCACAAGTTCAAGTCTCGTCATAGCCACCATTTTAAAAACCACGCTCCTGCGTGGTTTCTTTTTATCTATTTTTTACTCATTAAAGTATTTTTCAATCATATCGAGTGTTTTTGAGCTTTGATAAAAAGGAGCTAAAAGCGCTTGAAGTAATGGTTCTAAAATACCGTGTTCATTAAAGGCATCCATAACCTTCGGATAAAAACGTAAAGCTTCGGTTTGTAAGTCGCTTTCGGTTAACCCAATCTCACTTAATACTTCAAATAAACTTTGGTCTTTATAAAAATCATAAAAAACTTCAACGCCATACAAAATCAGGTCTTGCATAAATTGTGACTGGCGTAATTCTTTCCAGTATTCGTAAATTAAAACAAAAAACTCTTCAACATCGAGAGGAGTGAGCTGTTTCATAAATTCATACATTTTTTTATGTCTAATATCTTCCCAAACATGACGTACTAGACTTTCTAAATCTTCACTCGATAAAAGACTTAATTCTGTAAGTTGCTCATGAATAAAACTGGCAATCCAAGTTTCAAGTTTATGCTCAAGACGTTGCTGCTGCAAAAAGGAAAATTTTTTGAGTTTATGTTGCCATTCAAAATGATAGTCATCCACTCTAGAGGCAGTTAGAAGTTTTGGTAATTTTTGTTCTAGAGTTGAGGTTGCAATATATTGGCAAAGCTGTTGTACAGAAGGGCTAGTTCTTAAAAACTGGTTGAGATAATGAGGAATATGTTCCATTTCCAAAAATTTGGAGAGCCACATTTCAAATTGGTGGTCAGAGACCAAATCTTGTAACTGAATTGGCGATTTCATCGCAGATAAATAAATACGCTGCGCGATTTCCCCAATAAACTCAAGTAAACCAGCACCTAGCTGCATTTCAAAAGCATAGCGTTTCACAACGGCTTGTAGTTGCTCTAAATCAACAACTTCATGAAGCTTGATTTCGTCAGCATGTTGCATAAACAACTGAATGAATTGCTGGAAATAAATAGGTGAGTTTTCTATAGATAATTGTTTTTTGAAAAATTCCACCTGCTCAAGCAAAAGTGCTTGAGCAAGTGCTGTAGTTTTTGATGAGTTTTTCTGCTCAGTCATTCGCTGTCCAACCGTTGACAATCGGATAACGTCGTTCGCGACTAAATGCACGAGAGGTAATTCTCGGGCCAATCGCACCTTGACGACGTTTGTATTCATTACGATCAACTAAACGGATGACTTTTTCAACAACTTCTTTATCAAAACCTTTGGCAATAATATCGGCCTGACCTAAATCTTCTTCAATGTATGCGTAAAGGATAGCATCCAATACATCATAAGCTGGTAAAGAGTCTTGGTCTTTTTGATCCGGACGAAGTTCTGCTGAAGGTGGGCGGGTAATCACACGCTCAGGAATAACAGGAGTTTCGCTTAAGCTGTTACGGTATTTTGCTAATTCAAATACGATAGTTTTATAAACATCTTTTAGAACCGCAAAGCCACCAACCATATCGCCATAAAGCGTACAGTAGCCTACTGAAAGTTCAGATTTATTCCCTGTAG
>NZ_JEXG01000102.1:0-2047 GCF_000581275.1 Acinetobacter sp. 809848 | reverse complement strand
CCGTATTGATCTTCTGATTTACATTTTGGGCATGTACCTTTAATGAAACGGTCAGACAAGAACATCCCTTTTTCTGGGTCAAATAATTGAGTTACAGGACGAACTGCAATATTTCCAGCTTCACGGTTTTTAATATAGATATCTGTTGAACGTGCTTTGTTTGCATCGCTATGCGTTGAATCGTAATGATCGAAATGTACACCAAAACCGTCAAAATCACGGATGTGTTCTTTTTGAACATTCGCAATTTGCTCTTCTGGGCTAATACCATTTGCTTCGGCACGTAGCATAATTGCTGTACCGTGAGCATCATCCGCACATACATAAGTCACATCATGACCCATTGCTCGCATGGCACGAACCCAGATATCTGCCTGGATGTAACCGAGTAAATGACCCATATGAATTGGACCATTAGCATAAGGGAGGGCATTAGTGACTAAAATTTTACGCACGGATTTCATTCTCTCATTCGTATTTATAAGGTGGAAGATTTTAACTGATGCAGGGAGATAAGCAAAGATTAATAATCTCCAGCTTGGCATAAGCGATTTCTATTAAAATGGATTTTGGTCAGGCATGGTTTCTCTTTAGAACAGATAAATAAATCAAAAAATATTTGAATCTTCCTGTATTGTCTTTGTTTCAAATTGCAGTTACGGTCAGAAAATAAGCCATAACGATGTATAACTAATAACTTATTTCAGGTAATTTTTTAATTAACTATGAGGATAACAACGATGACTACAGAAAATAAATTAGATGAATTAAAGGCAAAAGCGGCTGATGCAAAAGTACAAGGTGAAAAAGCTTTGGACGATTTAAAGGAAAATGTAAAAGAGAAACAAGCTTCTGGTAAAGAGGCTCTTGAAGAAAAAGCAACTGATTTAAAAGGTAAACTTGAGGATGTTCAGCATAGTCTACAAGATAAGTTTGATCATTTGCGTACAGAAGCAGCTCATAAACTTGACGATGCTAAAGCCAAAGCTGCGGAATTAAAGGAAGAGGCTGCTACAAAATTGGATGAGTTGAAAACGCAAGCAACCGCAAAACTTGATGAGTTGAAGAAAACTGCGACCGATAAACTCAATAAATTAAAGAACCATGATTCTGCTGAATAAGCTGATTTAAACTAAAATCTGCACTCCTTACCTAAAAGATGAGATGTGAAGTTAGTAATTATTCATCCCAAGGTGAGCGAGTGCGGAGCAATACTGTTACACTATCTCCATTAAGCTGTAATGATCTGTTTTTGGAGTAAACAATATGTCTTGGCTTTCTTCATTAAAGTCCGTTTTTTCACCCGCACAAGAGGTGAAAGAAGATGAAATCCAAACCGTACTCCAAAATTATTTATTACCGGATTCAAAAGATGCTTTAAAGGAGCGTATTAGTCAGCTTCAAGTTCAGGGTCGTGTATTACAACTTACGATTAATACATTTCCTGATGAAAAAGAGCATTTGCAGCAAATCCATGATGATTTAGCGGGTGCATTAGAAAAGTGCGGTATTGAAGAACTTAATTTACACGTGGTTCAACAAAAGCGCCCTACACAAGAAAGTTCAAATTTACCTCCTGTACTTGACGCCTCACCTAAATCAGAACCAGATCCAAATAATCCACCGATTCAAAAAGCCGCTCCGCAACAAAGAGATGTTCCTCTTCACCCTCGCATTAAGAATGTTATTTTAGTTTCATCTGGAAAGGGTGGTGTTGGTAAATCGACAACTACGGTCAATTTGGCACTTGCCTTGCAAAAAATGGGACTTAAGGTTGGAGTTTTGGATGCCGATATCTATGGCCCAAGTATCCCGACAATGCTAGGCAATGCAGGCAAAACACCTCTTATTGAAAGTGAAAATTTCGTGCCTTTAGATGCCTATGGAATGGCCGTGTTATCGATTGGACATTTAACTGGTGATAACAACACACCTGTCGCGTGGCGTGGGCCAAAGGCAACGGGGGCTTTAATGCAACTGTTTAATCAAACGCTTTGGCCTGATCTAGATGTACTCATGATTGATATGCCGCCGGGTACTGGTGATA
>NZ_JEXG01000101.1:0-2047 GCF_000581275.1 Acinetobacter sp. 809848 | reverse complement strand
TCTTTCCGAGGGCTTGGAGCGTATGAAAGCTTTATCTGAATATGCAGGTAAACAGCAAGCAGAGGCAGCAGATATGCTTCAAAATGTTGAGTTCTATATCAAAAAAATAGAATCTCAATGGAAAGATTTAAAAGCCATGAAAGATGCACTCATGCTTTTAGCTGCTCCTGAAAGTATTGGCCTAACTTCAGGCAAAGATATCCATATTCAGGCATCCGAAAGCATTACGCTTGGTAGCGGAAAATCTATTAATACAAGTACAGATGAAAATCTAATTTTAAATGCGAAGAAAAAAGTAAGTTTATTTGCAGGTCAAGAAGACTTAAAAATTTATGCTGCTAAAGGCAAGTTTGATATTCAGGCCCAAGACAATGTACTCGACGCTTCTGCAAGATTAGATGTCAAAATTACTTCATCAGAAGGCAAAGTTGAAATCAATAGTCCTAATGAAATTGTATTAAGGGCTAAAGAGAGTGCATTAAGAATTGATGCATCAGGGGTAACAATAATTACCCCGCAAAAATTTACGGCTAAAGCTGGTCAACATCTCTTTACAACAGGAGCAAGTGAAACCCCAACCTTACCGATTTTTCCAAATAATGTATGCTGGGAATGTTTGGCGAGACGAGCAGCGCAGAGGGGTGCATTTATAAACAAAGGGGATGGTCGATAAATGACTGCTAAACTACCGCTTCAGACATTTTTTAAAACATTTGAGCCACACTCTTTTGCAGAAGTTGGATTAAACGTTTTTGCACTTGCAGATGCTGCACAAGATGATAGTTTCTTGAAGAAATTTGAGCATCTACGTCAAAAATGCCTTTTGTTAGAAGCTAGTGGTGAGGAGGCAAAAGCGGTATCTCCCCATTTACTTCAACTCCCTCAAGATTTTTCATCACAAGAATGGCAATGGATACAACAAAATATTGCAGGCACGGCTCGCATGACAATTATAGTAAGCCCTTTGTCCTTCAATTATTTGTTTGAGCATTTAAGAAAATTTTTAGAAGTGAAATTTGAAGGTGGACTCGAAATGTTTTTGGCATTTTGGGACCCTGTAATCTTAGCTACCTTGGTTGGCCATAAAGAAAATAAAACTTTGTATGTCGATGGGCCTGTATTCAATACTCAGCAGATTAAAGACTTACTTACTCCTATTCAAAGTTGGTGGTATTGGGATAGGTTAGGCAAGCTTCAAGTAATTTGGGGGATAAATGAACGGGTTGAACAATTACCTTATGTGCAAGTTCCTTTAACTTTTACTGTTGAACAAGAAGAAATGATGGTTGAGGCAACTTTTCCTGATAATCTTATTTATTATTTAAAACTCAATAATGAATTCCTTATTAGTCATATGACAGATAATGAATTATATCAATTTGTTATTAAATCCATTCCTGAGGCTAGAGCGTATAACTTATTTGGTACACGAGATATTTTAAATTTTATTTGTTTAAAATTGATTTATAAAGAAAACTTTTTAACAGATAAAGGGTTAAATCAAAAACTAGAACGCTTAAAAGATAAAAAAATATCTATGGATGAAGTGATGGTCCAACTTGTAGCAAATGCGAGTTAATAAATTTTATGATGAATAAAACACAATGGTCGAATAGATTATTACTAATATTTGGTTTGATATTCAGTCTTGTAGGCTGTGTTAGCCTTGGTCCAAATGCGACTTATAATATGGGTACAACATCCTTTCAATATTTTACTTCTTACCATGCTTATATGACTGAGATAAATGGTGAGGAAATTGGAGGAGGATTTGGTGGAGGCATGAATACTTCTCCAGTTAAGATTGGTTCACAAGTCATTACATGGGGAGAAACAAATAGTAAAAAAAAGCATGTGGCAAAGAATCAAGTTATTCTTACGAAAGAACAGTTAAAAGGAAAAAAATATTTAGCAGTACATCTTTATCCTGATGATACTGTAGAAATAACGACTTCAAATAATTGGCCTATACCAACAGAAAAAGGTCTCGATTGGCGGACTGACATTTGGGAAAAAAATCATAAAAACTAAAGAGATTATGTCATGG
>NZ_JEXG01000100.1:0-2047 GCF_000581275.1 Acinetobacter sp. 809848 | reverse complement strand
GGCTGCCCCATGCCTTTAAATGACTTTTTAAAACTATTATCCCATTTCAAAAAATAGGCAAAAGTATAATTAACAATCTTAATTTAACAGCAGAACTCTAAATATAAGAGATCTGCCTTACATTAAGTTTAATTAATCAAACTTAGTAACGTCTGGTACTGACTCTAAATAATCAAAGAATTGTTGTATTTGTTCTTCTGTTACACGTGCTGTAGAAATAGGTGGTAACTCATCTCTACCAAAGAATCCAACTTCGGGTGTTTCAATACTTGGTGTCAGTTCACCATCAATAATTTCACACCAGAAGAAAGCCTTATACACATGTAAAAACATTGGAGGATGTGGGTGCTTAGTTCTATCTGTTAAAGCCAATAACTTAATCGCCTTAACTCGTAGACCTGTCTCTTCTATAACTTCTTTTTCAGCATTTTCCGATGCTGAGTAACCTACGTCAGCCCATCCACCCGGAACAGACCATTTCCCGTCTCCAATTTCTTTTGCTAATAATAATTTATTTTCTTTAAAAACAACTGCTCTAACATCTAGTTTCGGAGTCGCATAACCTACATCTTGGAGCACGTTATTAATAAAATTTTCTGTTTTGATTTCTTTTAATTCTAATAAATACTCAATGTGCCCTAAGAGTTGTTCATAACGTTCTTTGTCATAAACATCTTTTGAATAATGTAAACCTGTTTGAGCAATACCAGTAATTTTATTTAAAGTTTCTAACCACTTCACTGAGTCATTCATTGCAACAGAGGCCTTCATGCTTATATCTTTCAGCTATAGTAAGACATAGTCAGACGAAGCACTATTAAACAGTTGTTAACTGAAATTTCAAGCTGAGTCTTAATAGGTTTTGTACGATTAATAGCTCTAATTAAATTTACTCTTTATATAAATTTGACTTAATCATGAGCGGTAAACCAAGACTACTTAATAAACTAGTTCGAGAATTTGTTACATTCTTAGTTTCTAAATTAACAAGCTCAATAAATTCTTTATTAAATTGTTTTCTAGGATATTTTTCTAAAATTTCATTTCTAAAAGAGACGGGAAGTCTATATAGACCGTCACTAATCACATCACAGGATGCACCTTGCTGTAATAGCGTAATTTCTGCTGGGTCAGAGTGATCTATATAACCGTTCATATGTAAGCAGATAGCATCTTTAATAACTCCACTTTTCTTCTCATCAAAGCTATGTTCTTTAGCCTTTAGCTCAAATTGTTTAGCACTCTCATAAGTAAAACAGTTACAACCTTTACTATGAATATGTTGCTCAGTTAAGCCAATATCATGAAAAAGTGAGGCTATTAAAAGTGACTCATCATCAAATTGCTGTTTTTGTATATTGCCTAAAGCAGCGCCCCAGAAATAGGTGCGCCATGAATGATTATAAATAGATATACTTGCTTTAGCTTCGAGCTCATCAAGCGCGACTTTAACCATTTGAGTATCTGGTATCACGATCTGATCAATATCAAAATCATCTAAAGTTTTGAACCGAAAGTAATTTATTTTTATAGAGGCCATAACACTTGGCAGCATAATTTTTTGAATTAACTTAACTTTCTCTTTGAAGCTGAGCTGACCATTTGTAGCTTGCATCCAGTGATATGAACCAATTCTTTTAGTTTTCATGATTAGCTCTCATTTTAGAGTAATTACTCTAAAATATTATCATAGATAATTTTTTGCAAGTTGTATCTTTTAAGACCTCGTTAGAACTTTGATTGATAAGCGTTTTATAAACCCCAATTTAACAATAAATTTTAATTATTTATCCTTACTTTTTAATGATCTATTTTAAAACAGATGTCATTTTGTGTGCTTGACTGAAATAGGGTTGGGCACTATCCTTTGCCTGCTGACCTACATTGTCAGCCGGCTTTGACAGGCTGATTTAGACCGCATCAGAATTATTTCTTCTGAGGAATAGTTTTGTGTGTAAGCTTCTCGTCTCCTCCCGTTGCGGTAGGACGGGAGAGGGACACCTTCGGGTGTGCTGGCGTCTAACCAGTCTGTCAACCTTCTCTCGTT
>NZ_JEXG01000099.1:0-2047 GCF_000581275.1 Acinetobacter sp. 809848 | reverse complement strand
CTTTTTTTCACCAGTCTGAATTAAAAGTGAATGGTGAGCTGACATATTTTGAGACTTTGGGATCTTCTGGCCGACCTATTAAAAGAGCGTTTTGCCCGACTTGTGGTTCTCAGCTTTTTGGCTTACCTGAAATTGCGCCTGAAATGATTTCAATACGTGCAGGTACGCTTGATGACCCGAGTCTCTATCAACCTAGAGCAGAGGTGTTTGTGAGCCAAGCCTATGCATGGGATACACTGAACCCAAACCTTAAACACTTTGAAAAAATGATAGAAAAGAGCAAGAAATAAGGCTTAATTAAAGAAGCCAAATATTGCCAAAGCACAGATTAAAGTAAGACTGCCAAGAGCTAAAAATAATATGGTTTTTCTATATTTTAGCTGCGGCATTTTACTTACAATGAAAATAAGGCATGCGAGTATGAGCGCTAAGGGCTGAAAAATATTTGATGGCAAAGTAAACATCTCGTTCCTTGTTGTTTTTAAATTTATTTTAGAAATAAAGTAATAAACTCATTATATCGTTTTCTTATTTAATTGACGAACAGAACTTGTTTATAAATTCATATTTTTATTTCCATGATAGATAAATCAAGTTTTAAATTTAAAAGAATCATGTACGCTTTTTCTTACATAAATTCGGGAAATTGGCGTCTTTTTATAATCTCAAGAATTGCCTATGATGAATTCATCAGGAACAGGAAGTTCCGAAACGTAAAACAACAATAATAAGTTTAAGCATCAGGACGTGAGGTATTACAGGAAGTGTACCTAGTAACGAAATACGAAAAAAGCCCAACAGGATGTTGGGCTTTTTTCATTTCTTATTAACGAATTTCTTTGCCACCTAAGACAATAGAGTCACAAGGTAGATTGTAAAATCTACAGACAACAAAAAACCCCATAAATCAAATATTCATGAGGTTTAATGATGGTGCCGGCACACGGATTCGAACTGTGGACCTACTGATTACAAGTCAGTTGCTCTACCAACTGAGCTATGCCGGCGATGTGGAGTGAATTTTACAGTTTCTTAAAAAAATTACAAGCCAAAAAATGAGCATTTAAATTTTTTCATATCATTTTTAAATGCTCATAGGGGCTAGCCTGAACAAGTTAGAGTTTTACTACATTAATGTGCTTTGGCATGTGAAGTATAAACCGCTAAAAATATTCCAATTAAAGACAAGACCACGGTTAAACCTACAATGGCACTCCAACCACCGTGCAACCAGAACCATCCGCCTGCTGAGCCGACAATACTTGAACCCATATAGTAAAAAAGTAAGTAGAGTGAACTGGCATGGGCTTTAGCTTGTTTGCTTTCAGCGCCCACAGAACTACTGGTAAGTGAGTGGGTAATAAAGAAACCTGTGGTAATAAATGCAATACCAATAATAATGCCGAAAAGCGAGCTGAGTAGGGTCATGAGGCTCCCTACAATCATTAAGGCAAAACCACCCATCATCATGGTTTTTTTACCAAAGCGATCCGCTAAGCTACCTGCCAACGATGAAGAAACCATGCCAAAGCTATACGACAAGAAAATAAGGCTAATTTGTGTCTGACTGAGTGAATAAGGTGCTCCACTTAAACGGAAAGTGGCATAGTTAAACAAAGTCACAAAAACACTAGTCAGCAAGAAACCAATCGCAAATAGGCGTAATAATTTTGTATTGCTTAAATGAGCGCGCCACATTTGCATGTGAAAATCTAAATTTAGCCCTTTTTTCTGCAAAAAATTACGCGATGCGGGAAGTAATTTTAAAAAGGCAATTGAGCAAACAAAACAGATTGCCCCAAGTAAGCCTAAGGCGGTGCGCCATGAAAAATATTCAACCAAAATACCCATGCCGACACGGCCCATCATGCCACCAAAAGCCGTACCTGCAATATATAAACCCATAGTTTTACCTAAGTGCTCAGGTGCGATTTCTTCGGCAATCCAAGCCATCGTCACTGCGGGTACACCACCAAGTAGTAAACCTTCTAAAGCGCGCGCCATCAATAAACTGTGCCAGTTCGGTGTGAACATAGAGACAATATTA
>NZ_JEXG01000098.1:0-2047 GCF_000581275.1 Acinetobacter sp. 809848 | reverse complement strand
TGCCTGCTTTAATTTCGGCCCAAGAAAAGCTTATGGAAATGGCGGCCCAAAACAAAAAATTTTACATGGTTTACCCAGAAGGTTTACCTCAAGGTGACAATATTAGCTTGAAGATCGACCGCGAGAAATTAAACACTCTAGGAGTAAGCTTTGCTTCTGTTTCGGATATTATTTCGACCTCAATGGGATCGATGTATATCAATGATTTTCCAAATCAAGGCAGAATGCAGCAAGTTATTGTTCAAGCCAATGCAAAATCACGAATGCATTTAAAAGATATCTTGTGTTTAAAGGTTGCAGGCGCAAACGGACAACTGGTGTCTTTATCCGAGGTCGTGATTCCTCAGTGGAATAAGTTGCCGCAGCAATATAATCGCTACAATGGCCGACCATCATTAAGTATCGCTGGAGTGCCTAACATAGGGGTATCTTCAGGTGATGCGATGCGAGAAATGGAAAAGTTAATTGCTAAACTTCCTCAAGGTATTGGTTATGAGTGGACAGGCATTTCACTACAAGAAAAGCAATCTGAATCTCAAATGGTATTTCTTATTGCTTTATCAATGTTAGTCGTGTTTTTAGTTTTAGCTGCACTTTATGAAAGTTGGTCTATTCCTGTCTCTGTCATGCTAGTGATTCCTTTAGGTCTTATTGGGGCTGTAGTGGCTGCAAGTCTGGCAGGTTTTGTTAACGATATTTACTTTCAGGTCGCTATGCTTACCACCATTGGGCTTTCTGCCAAAAATGCCATTTTGATTGTTGAATTTGCGGCAGCCAAGTTAGAGGCTGGTCAGGCATTAATGGACGCTATTATTGAAGGTGCTGGTCAGCGATTACGGCCAATTATTATGACATCTCTGGCTTTTGTTGCAGGTGTTCTTCCATTGGCTGTATCTACAGGAGCAGGGGCTGTTAGCCGAAAAGAAATTGGTATCGCCGTAACTGGTGGGATGATTTCGGGAACTCTACTTTCTATTTTCTTTGTGCCTTTATTTTTTCTTTTAGTTCGTCGTTTAACCAATAAGTTAAACACCAAAAAGGCAAAATGATTTTACAAAACAGAATGTCATTAACAATTAGGCCCTCATGCTATAAATAGCATGAGGGCCTAAAATCTGACTAAAAACTTAGAATGTATTTTGAATAATGACATCGTCGTAAGGAAGTTTGCCCACGCGTGGGTAAGGCTCGGAAGCCGACTTACCAACAGCAATCATTAAACACACCACATGGTCTTCAGGTAAGTTAATGAGCTTCGCCATCGCGTCAAAGTCAAAACCATCCATTGGGCAACTGTCTAAACCATGCTCTTGAGCAAGAAGCATCAAGGTTTGAGCAAAAATACCTGCACTACGCATAACTTCGTCACGTTGGGTTTGTGGACGGTCACGGTAATATTGGTCAATTGCGCCCGCCATAATATTTTGTACTTCTGGAGTCGCGCCATCCCACACACGCTTAGCATCAACTTCCCATGTATTTACTTTTGCACACAACACAATTAGTAATGATGATTCTGTAACTTGTGGTTGATCCCAGGCAATGGTGCGAATTTTTTGTCTTAACTCAGTATCTTCAATGATGACTGGACGCCAATGTTGTAAGTTAAAAGCGCTTGGCGCATTTGCTAAAACTTCTTGTAATAACTGCTTTTTGTTATCGTCAGAAAGTTGAAAAGCAGGGTCGAAGCGTTTAACTGCGCGGCGGTTACGGATGGCATCAATAACATTCATAAGATTTTCCTACTTAAGAGTTGGGTAGCGGTACTCGTTAGTTTTTATAACGTTGGGCTACATCAGCCGAAGAAAAGTTTGGTAGTAATGTGATACGTGATTTTTCAAAATTATTCCATTGATTTTCGTCTTTCAGCACAGGAATTGTGATTGTTTCTTTACGGTCAAAGCCAATCAGGGCTGCATCGACCAAATCATTGACATCCATTAATGGTGGAACTTGGCTTAAGTCGATGCCAGAACGTTCCCAAATTTCGGTTTTAGTAGCAGAAGGCAATACGGCTTGAACATGCACGCCATGATCTTTTAATTCT
>NZ_JEXG01000097.1:0-2047 GCF_000581275.1 Acinetobacter sp. 809848 | reverse complement strand
TTTGGATAACCACGGTTAATTGGGAATCCATTACGATAAAATTCACCGCTAGTGAAACCACGGAGATTAAAGCCTGTTAAGCCTTGGCCACCAAAGTTATTAGCGCGAGTCACACCACCAGCTAAATCAAGCGCTTCGATTAAACGTGTCGCGCCAATATCTTCAATTACTTTTTGAGTCACTACACGGACAGATTGTGGTGTATCTTTTAATGCGATTTCACTACGTGTTGCGCTACTTGAACTATCGACTTTATAAGTTTGGTCAGCTGCCTGTTGAGCTTTAATCTTAATCGTAGCGAGTGTGGTTGAAGGCTGATCTGTTTCTGCGAAAGTACTTGAGATACAACAGAGTTGAGCGATGCTCAGGGAGAGGAGGCGAAGCTTAAGATCCATTTAAAACCTTGTTGATAATAAATATCAGTATAAAAATAAGAATTATTATATTGTAAATCTATGTAAAGGAAATACTGGATCGGTGATATATATGTACAAGTGTATTTTATTTGGAAATACAGAAAATTAGAAATATAAAAATAAAATAGAAAGGAATTTTATAAGAAGAGAATATGGCGTCCCTACGGGGATTCGAACCCCGGTTACCGCCGTGAAAGGGCGATGTCCTAGGCCTCTAGACGATAGGGACGTTGAGGATGGCGGTATCTTAAGAAGCCGCCACCAAACTGTCAAGGAGGTAAGGTGACAGTTTGTTCAAAATATAGCAAAACAGTTCAGCAGTCTTCTGAGTATCGTACAAAGCAGAGTGTGCTTCTTTGCCATCGAACTCAATTCCAGCTTGAATACACGCTTTCGCAAGCACAGTTTGTCCAAACATAACAGCACTTAAAGTAACAGTATCCATCACTGAAAAACTATGAAATGGGTTTTGGTTTTTTGTACTTGTACGCGCAATTGCTGCTTGTACAAAACCAAGGTCAAAATGCGCATTGTGGCCCACTAAGACTGCATGTGTACAATGTTGCTGTTTGCGGACTTCATTCACCGATTTAAAAATACGGCGTAATGCAGTACGCTCATCTTCAGCCATTGCAATACGCATTGGATTGAATGGATCAATACCAATAAAGTCTAGCGAACGACGATCGAGATTAGCCCCTTCAAACGGGTTAATATGTGCATGAAATGCTGGACCAGGGACAAATTGTCCCTGAGCATCATACACAATTGGAATGCACGCAATTTCTAGCAATGCATCTGTCTGGGCATTAAAACCTGCCGTTTCAACGTCAACAACAACAGGTAAGAAGCCACGAAAACGTTGGCCAATGACCGGGACAGAGGTTTCTTGTGTCACACTTTTCTCCATTGCAGCGTTTTCCCGGCATGCAGCGGGATAATTTTTTGATCATCTAAATAATCAAAAGATTCTGGAACGAGGTTATCTTCTTTTACCAAAGTAATGGTAGAAGTATTACGTGGTAGGCCGTAGAAGTCTGCACCAAAGTGGCTAGCAAAACCTTCTAAACGTTCTAGTTTACCTACTTGATCAAATGCTTGAGCATAAAGTTCAATTGCATTAGGCGCACTATAACAGCCCGCACAGCCACACGCATTTTCTTTTGCATTTTGCGAGTGAGGAGCACTATCTGTACCCAAGAAAAATTTAGGGTTACCGCTCGTTGCAACTTCAAGCAAAGTGGTCTGGTGAGTTTGACGCTTTAAAATTGGTAAGCAATAGAAATGCGGTTTAATACCACCAACCAACATATCATTACGGTTAAATAATAAATGCTGAGGCGTGATTGTTGCAGCCACATTGCGGTCTTGTTCTAAAACAAAGTGTGCGGCATCGCTTGTTGTGATGTGTTCAAGTACCACTTTAAGTTTTGGAAACTGTTTTAATAACGGTGATAAAACTTCATCTAAGAAACGTTTTTCACGGTCAAAAATATCAACGTGGTTATGAGTCACTTCACCATGAAGTAATAACGGAACTTGATGCTCTTCTAGTTGCTCAATGACTGCATAAACTTTACGAATGTCACTTACACCGTTATCAGAGTTGGTGGTCGCACCTGCTGGGTAAA
>NZ_JEXG01000096.1:0-2047 GCF_000581275.1 Acinetobacter sp. 809848 | reverse complement strand
CTGTTTCCCATAAATAGGTTTCGGGTGAACTATTAAAAGACTTTTGTGTAGGGTAGCGTGTGTGCCCGCGATCAAGTGGATGTTGATTTCTTAGGATATCGGCTTCAAAAGTAACTTTTGTTGCGTCAGAAGCTTGCCATTGAATGACTGGTGCAATTCCATAACGTTTAGACTCGACATGATCGCGATAACTATCACCACCTTCTGCAATCACATTGAGACGATAACCGATATTTTCTGCATTCTGGATAGTACCTGTTGTGTCTACCGTGGTGCGATATAAACCTTCACTACTGAGCTGAGCACCTAAAGTGGTTTGTTGTTCAGACTTTGGTGTTTTAGAAATTAAGTTAAACGTACCACCTGGGTCACCACGACCATATAAGCTAGAAGAGGGTCCACGTAAAACATCTACACGTTCAATAGTGTTGCTATCTGGAGCATTTGGATAACCACGGTTAATTGGGAATCCATTACGATAAAATTCACCGCTAGTGAAACCACGGAGATTAAAGCCTGTTAAGCCTTGGCCACCAAAGTTATTAGCGCGAGTCACACCACCAGCTAAATCAAGCGCTTCGATTAAACGTGTCGCGCCAATATCTTCAATTACTTTTTGAGTCACTACACGGACAGATTGTGGTGTATCTTTTAATGCGATTTCACTACGTGTTGCGCTACTTGAACTATCGACTTTATAAGTTTGGTCAGCTGCCTGTTGAGCTTTAATCTTAATCGTAGCGAGTGTGGTTGAAGG
Source organism: Acinetobacter sp. 809848 (assembly GCF_000581275.1). Lineage (NCBI taxonomy): Bacteria > Pseudomonadati > Pseudomonadota > Gammaproteobacteria > Moraxellales > Moraxellaceae > Acinetobacter > Acinetobacter sp. 809848. Next base: position 1,290 of record NZ_JEXG01000096.1, on the reverse strand, counting down.
CTGATCTGTTTCTGCGAAAGTACTTGAGATACAACAGAGTTGAGCGATGCTCAGGGAGAGGAGGCGAAGCTTAAGATCCATTTAAAACCTTGTTGATAATAAATATCAGTATAAAAATAAGAATTATTATATTGTAAATCTATGTAAAGGAAATACTGGATCGGTGATATATATGTACAAGTGTATTTTATTTGGAAATACAGAAAATTAGAAATATAAAAATAAAATAGAAAGGAATTTTATAAGAAGAGAATATGGCGTCCCTACGGGGATTCGAACCCCGGTTACCGCCGTGAAAGGGCGATGTCCTAGGCCTCTAGACGATAGGGACTTGATGAGGCAAACACAAAGGAGCGTGGTGGAGTCAAGCGGGATCGAACCGCTGACCTCTACAATGCCATTGTAGCGCTCTACCAACTGAGCTATGACCCCAGTTTGTGTGAGCGCAATCTTAGGGTGAATGCGCTCACACGTCAACAAAAAAATGAATTAAACTTCGCTAGTTGCGTCATTTTTCGGCAATTTTAAGCTCTCATTGAGTTTTTCCCAATTTTTAACTTCTTTCTTGCTCGGTCCGCCCACAATTTCTAAGGCATGACGTAAACGAGCGAAAGTTAAATCAGGCCCAAGCGTAACCATTGATTGCATCACTGGTGTTGAACTCGTTGAACCGGCAATTGCGATAAAGAACGCTGGCATGAAATCACGTAGTTTAATGCCCATCTGATTCGCAAGATCCATTAGGGTTTGGCTAACGGTGTCATTATTCCAAGTAAACTGACCTTCAAGACGCCAAATTGCAAATTGTAAACTTTGACGAACTTGCTCTTGAGTCAATTTTTTACTTTCAAACATTTCAGCAGTAATTTGTGGCATATGGTTAAAATAGAAACCAGCCCAATTCACAGCTTCTGAAAGTAAATTAATACGTGGTTGAATAGCGGCAGCAATGTCTTCCAAAGTGTTGCGATCACTCTTCCATGTTAATAAACGGTCTAATAGTTGACTTGGAGTTAACCCTTTGATCCACTGACCGTTAAGCCAGTTCAATTTTTCAACGTCAAAAATTGGTCCACCTAGTGATACACGCTGAATATCAAAGTTATCCATCATATCTTGTAATGTGAAAACTTCTCTTTCATCCGGCATTGACCAACCCATGCGGCCTAAATAGTTGAGTAAGGCTTCTGGTAATACACCGATATCGCGGTAGTAGTTAATTGATGTCGGGTTTTTGCGTTTAGATAGTTTTGATTTATCTGGGTTACGCAACAATGGCATGTGGCAAAG
>NZ_JEXG01000095.1:0-2055 GCF_000581275.1 Acinetobacter sp. 809848 | reverse complement strand
CGAACTGCAGCCCAAGCAGACATTAAACCTATGGATAAGATTTTTACAATCCAGTTCGATGCTACAATCCATGCAAAACGCCATTGATTACAGTCTGTTTTAAATTGACTGTTTCCAACTGTAGTATTGTTCCATGTCGTAATAAAAATACGTGCAGCAATTAATGGATAAATAAATAATCCAATAAATGCATATACCGTAAATATTCCAAAGAATATAGCGTTTGGTGAGAACCCAGAAATTGTTCCTGCCATAGCAAAGTAAATGATTGAAAAAATAGAAATTATACCAATTGCAATAAAAACTGGTATATAAACTGCAGCCATATATGCAGACCATTTCGCGTTTAATTTAAAATTTAATTGTCCAGCATATAAGTTGTTAAGATAATATTTTTTATATAGCCAAATAGCTACAGGTGTAAAGATTCCTAGAGTGAAAATATATACCAATATACTCAAAAGAAAGACTTTATAAGATTCTTTTATTGTTCCACCAAAATAAAAACGTGCGTTGCCGAACTTACTATTTCTTGCAGTAAAACGCAAAGTAGCGCGAATTAGCCAAGGTACTGCTGCATATAGCGCAACTAGTCCAACCACAGTCGCAATCATTGAATACTGTGAGGAAATTGCAAATACGACGTAAATTCCTAATGCAATTAAACGTCCAATCAAAATCTTGGTTGGAATGCCTGTAAAATCAAAGCGACGTTCAAAAAATTCTGTATTGCCATAGAAATAGCGTAAGCGACGAACTTTAGCCCAAGGCGCATAGAAGCTTAAAGTAATAATAGTCAAAAGAATATTAACGATCCAGATTCCAAAATATTCTGAGGCATTCCCATGAAACTTAAAATGATGAATTCCTGAGTGTGAAATTGGTGGAGTTGTAATATTTTGATCCTCATTTAAATCTTGAGGAAGAGAGGTTAAAGCTTGGTCTTGCATTTTATTCTCTTTATTGAAAATATATGATCTTGATTGAATGTAATAGATAATTAGAAAACTATTGAGAATATTATATATTTTTTATAAATTGAAATAAATAGAATAAAAAGCAAGCAATAATTTATCAGCTCTTTTTTGTTGAATTATTCGGAGCAGAAAGCTTATCGCGAGAAGTATAAATAATAGGTTTAAAGGTATCGGTGACTTATTGTGATTGTAAATTTAGTAGTAATTCTAAGAAAAACTTTCTACATCATTAATTTCATCATTTACCATTTTTATATTCTCATCTTACCTGTTAAAACTAATATATCTATATAAAATTCAATCCCGTTATAAACCCCAATTTAACAATAACTCATTCATTATTTATCCTTACTTTTTAATGATCTAATTTAAAACAAATGTCGTTTTGTGTGCTTGACTGCAATAGGGTAGAGCACTATCCTTTGCCTGCTGGCCACATTGCCAGCCGGCTTTGACAGGCCGCGCTCAAGAACATTGAAAAAACTCGTTTTTTTGATGTAGACCCGTTCGTCTCCCTTTTTGTAGCGGTAGGACGGAAGGGGGACACCTTCGGGTGTGCTGGGTCTTGAGCCAGTCTGTCAACCCTCTTTCGTTCTGCCACCATAATTTCTATTAATGTCTGGCAGAACTCCCAAAATCAGGAGTTGGCTATGCACATCCATCATTTCTTGGCAGCCTTTGCCAAAGTCTATATCGACACAACTTAAAAATTTACAGCAGCTTGAATGCCATAAGGTTTTCAGACTCTAAGTCATTTTTACTTAAAACTTAGCAAAACAAAACTTGAGATGTGCCAAGCACCGTCTTACGGCTTTGCTGTGCCTTTTTTTCTCCCAGAAAGGGCACAGGCTTTTTATCTCATTTAGAAACAACAAGAATTTATAACGGTAAAACTATGCCAACTTTAGAAATATCTTCCAAAAAATTACAGGTTGTTCAAACTGCCATCCAACTCTTTACGACGTATGGATTTCACAATGCAGGCGTAGACCTGATTATTAAAAAATCTAAAATTCAAAAAGCCACGTTTTATAACTACTTCCACTCGAAAGAACGCCTTGTTGAAATGTGCTTAATC
>NZ_JEXG01000094.1:0-2092 GCF_000581275.1 Acinetobacter sp. 809848 | reverse complement strand
GTTCGTAATTTAGATCGTGCTGTAAGTGAAGCTGAAGTTTTAGAGTTATTCAAGGCATATGGTAAAGTTGATACATGTGTTCTGGTGACTGATAAAGATACAGGTAAGTCGAAGGGCTTTGGTTTTGTTGAAATGCCTAATCCCCGTGAAGCGATTAAGGCAATTAAAGGCTTAAATACGCTTAAAGTTAAAGGCTATGGAATTCGAGTTAAAGCAGCCGAAGAATAAGTTTTCCTGGTGAAAAGACAATTTTTAGCTCTCTCGATTGTAACGCCGAATGGTACTCGTATTGCTGAAGGTATAAAAACACTTGAAGTGCGTTCATGGATACCTACGCAGTTACCAGTGAAAGATCTATTAATTGTCGAAAACCAGAACTTTCTGGTTAAAGATACTGATGAAGAGGAAGGAGTTGCTGTCGCTTTAGTTGATGTCGACCTCAGTTCATACTTGGCGAAATGACGAGGTCAATTTAGCCTGTGCATCTGCTTGGAGTGAAGGCTATTTTGCTTGGGTTTTAAGTAATATTCGCCCTTTAAGGCAGCCAGTAAAAATTTTAGCTAAACGTAAAATTTATCAAGTTGAGCTGGATTTACCATAAATAACGTTGATTTTATCAATGGAGTCGTTAAGCTAAGAATAGCTATTGCAATGGCGATTTTAGAACAGGAAAGTTTAGTTATGTCACGTGTTGCTCGTTATCATGCCGATCGTACCAATCAGAAGCTCTATTTTGCACGTCTAGCGTGTCAACAGGCAGAGCAGACCGATCATGTGCAGCAGGTACAAGCTTACCGTGAAGCAGCTGTATTTCATTTACATGGCGCAATGTTAGCGTTCTTACAAGAATTGGTACGTTATTACCGTTTAAATGATTTGCAACCCACCTTAAAATCTATTGAGGAACATATGGCGGCAAAAGGACAGGTTTCCCCTGAAGTGTCCGTTTTGCAGCAATTGGCAAAAGATGGTTTTGTTGCAGAGTTAAAACGAGCTTATCGTATGTGCCAATACGCCCCAGAACCAAAAGAACCGACTCCTGAAGAAGAAACTTCTTCTAACCTTATTATTAAAGTGACACAAGGGCCTCAGTCTTGGTTGCCAGATGTTAAAATCTTGCGTGAATGGCACCGAGAATTAAGTCATTTAATTGATGGTTTTCGTAACGAAATGGTCGAGTTCTAAAATTAAACTGCCTAGATGCTTGAAATTTAGACTAGGTGTGCCTATATAAATAAGACAAGAGATGCAAAGTGCAAGGGTGCTTTGCCACCATGTTGAAACATGGAGGAAGTATATGTCTATACAGCAATTGAAAGAGTTATTTGGAAATCAAGAAGCAGTGTTGGAATTAGTTCAACTCGAAGGTGGCGAACTCGCCTTGCGTAATGCAGGTTCTGAGAATGAACCCTTGGTTAAAATTCAATTTAGCGATGAAGTCAAAGCAATCTTGGGTGAGCAGACTCCAGTTGTTGCTCAGCATATGATTCAGGCTGCATTATTTGGACTGCTGGAAAAGCAGGTAAACGAGTGGCAGGCTGAGGTATTAGACGAACAGCCTAAATTCTTGAGTTAAAAAAAGCGTACTCTTGAGTACGCTTTTTATATGGGTTAATGAATTGTTGACTGATGAGCAAGCTCGATCTGATTTAAGATGTGGTGACTCATATTCTTTGCCATTTCTTCTTTTGCATAGAACACTTCGCCAATATTTTCATCACGGATAACCGCTGCTTCTTCTTTGCTTTCTGCGCAAATTAATACCTGAATCTGAGGATTTAATTGCTTGGCAATCGCCACGATACGGTGAATATCTAAAATATCCATAGGTGAGATTACCAAGAGTCGTGCATGCATGATATGTGCTTGAATTAAAACACTTGGTTCAGTAGCAACACCACTCACAGCAGCAATATTTGCGTTACGTAGTTTTTCTACGATTTCACGATTCTCTTCTGCAATAACGACCTTAATATTCTCATTAATTAAATTTTCAGTAATGCGTCGTCCTACACCGCCATATCCCACAATATTTTTAAAGCCTTTTAGAATAGGCGAAATTGCTTTTGCCAGCTCAATCATGCTTGCTTGA
>NZ_JEXG01000093.1:0-2117 GCF_000581275.1 Acinetobacter sp. 809848 | reverse complement strand
CGGCTGGATTCGAACCAACGGATGCCGAGATCAAAACCCGGTGCCTTACCACTTGGCGACGCCCCTAATGCGGCAGAACTTTAATATTTTTGCAATGCAATGTCAAGATTAATCAACAAAAAGCATAGCAATTAAGTCTGTCTTTAAAATAAGAGAATGGCAGGGGCGGCTGGATTCGAACCAACGGATGCCGAGATCAAAACCCGGTGCCTTACCACTTGGCGACGCCCCTAACGTGTAACCTTAAAATGATTAAGAGGAGATTCTTTTAAACTATTTACCAAGTAAGATTTACATGGTGAATGCTTAAGAATTTCATCAATATTCATTTCATTCGTTACTTCAATAAAAACACAAGCACCTGTACCTGTAAGCTTTGCTTGACCAAATTGATCTAAATATTGCATTGCTTCTTCTACTTCAGGGTATAACTGCCGAGCCAGTGGCTCAAAGTTATTTCCAAAATTAGAAGGTTCTAACTGATAGGCGCAAAATTTAGTGGTCTTAGAGTCTCTTGTCAATGTTTTTTGTGAAAAAAGCAATTGAGTGCTGATAAAACAATCAGGTTTTAAAATAATGAACTGTTTTTGATCTAAGTCTATGAATGATAAATGTTCACCAATGCCTTCAGCCCATGCATTTTTACCATAAATAAAAATTGGAACATCGGCACCGAGCTTAACACCATAGTCCGCAAGTTGTTCTTGCTCTAGGCCACATTCCCATAATTGATTTAACACAATAAGTGTTGTGGCGGCATTAGATGAACCGCCGCCTAGACCCGCACCCATTGGAATATTTTTTTCAATTTTGATGTCCAAGCCACAAAGTTTTTTTGCATGTGGTTTTAGTATTTGGGCTGCTCGATAAATCAAATTTTCTTCAGGTCGAACTTCACTCAACCCATCAATTTCGATTTCTTCGCCCAAAGTCGGTGTAAATGTCATCCAATCATATAAATCAATCAGTTGGAAAATGGTTTGTAGCTCATGGTAACCATTCTCACGTCGGCCTGTAATATGTAAAAACAGGTTGAGCTTAGCAGGGGAAGGAACTCGAATCATAGATTTATATAATTAGACTTAGCGGTTTTGGATGACCATTGTAATACGGTTTTCTTTATCTTCAGCAAGAGCTTGCTTTAAAACCAGTTTGTTTGGCAAAGTTTGTTCACCATCGTAACTGAAATTAACTGTCCAGCCATCTTCAATCAGTTGACTCACTCGATTTGTAGCGTCTTTCGTAATTTGAGCATTTAGCGTTGCTGGTTTTGCTAAAATCCAGCTCGTTAAGTGCGTAATTGGTGCTTGCCAACCTGTTGCTCGCTCTAAAAGTTCTTCTGGAGATGCAGCGCTAATAAGTCCTGTTTTAGAACTGTTTAAAGTTACTTCGCCTGGTTTACCCTGAATTTGGGTTTTTCCAACGCCTAAAATACCGCTTAATTCGATATCAAAATTATCTTGCTGTTGAAGCCAGGTAAAAAAAGCACTACCGGTTTGCTGTGGTGTACGAACCCCAATCTTACCTTGCAAATTAAAGTGTTTTTCGTCTTGAACTTGTTGAGTAACCGCAGGTTTTGGTTGAGTAAAATGCTGACAACCGGTTAGAAATAATACACTTGATCCACAGATCGCTGTGCACAGTTGGGCAAATTTGCTCATATATTTAACTCTTTTTTGCAGATGTAGGTAAAATTAACGCATCAAGCTGTTGTAATTGTGGATCATTGGCATGCTTTTGTTTCAGTTGTTGTAACACTGCGCTAAATTGCGTGAGTGACCCTTGCATATACAAAGCTTTAGCATAACGAATACCAATATTTATATTATGGCTAAGTTCATACGCTTTGCCTAAGGCTTCCGCCGCAGCTTCATAATCATTCTGTAAAAATGCAATATAACCTAGCGTATCAAGAATTGAAGCCTGTTCAGGCGCATATTCTAATGCTTGCTCTGCATACTGACGTGCTTCTTTTAAACGACGGTTTTGCAGTGCCAGTGTATAAGCATATGCATTTAGATACGTTGGGCTGTTGGGCTCAAGTTGTAATAATTGTTTTAAGGTTTTGTCCAGCTTGTCACGGTCCGTATATGGATCAAGTAATAAAACTTCCGCGT
>NZ_JEXG01000092.1:0-2158 GCF_000581275.1 Acinetobacter sp. 809848 | reverse complement strand
TTTGCTCCTACTTTCCAAGTGAACATCCGCTCACCTAACTTCATTAATACCCAGTCACAGACCAGACCAATCACCCCAATAATCAAAATAGCTGCATAGACATTGTCAAAGTTTTGATAGCGTGCCTGTTGGGTAATAAACCATGTAATACCTGAAGTCGTACCAATCAACTCTGAAACAATTAAGTAGGTCCATGCCCAGCCCAATAGCACACGTAAGTCGCGGTAAATATCAGGTAAGGCAGCAGGAATTACCACATGAAATAAACTTTTGAGCTTATTGGTACCAAGCGTATAGCCAGCTTCAATTAAGCTTCGATCTACCATTCGGGTGGTATTGGCAATAATGAGAATTTGCTGAAACAGCGTACCAATCACAATAATTGCAATTTTAGGCGCATCATTAATCCCTAAAATTGCTACTGCAAGTGCACCAAATGCAGGTGCGGGCAAGTAACGGAAAAACTCAACAAACGGTTCTGTTAACAGAGATATCCGCTTAGAAAAACCACACAAAATACCCAGTGGAATCCCAATCAATGAAGAGATAAAAAAAGCTGAAAATACCAGTTTAATACTGTGCCATAAACTTTGATGAAACCACGGTGAATCAGGTTGTTCAGGTGGTGTGGTAAATGCGGTGACCAAAGCCTTAGCAACTTCATGGGGAGGGGGTAAATAAATCGGATTAACCAAAATACCTTGTGGTGGTGCAGAATTTCGATTGACAGCATTTTGTGCTTCGAGATAGAACACATTTTTATCAATGCGACTTCCTACTTGTAAGTAAGAAACACTTCCCGAACTCGTGATTTGTACTTGAGGATGCCAAACAAAAGGTAAGTAACTGATTGCGCACCAAAGACATATTGGAATCACGAAAGAACAAATACTGAGAATCAGCTTGTTCTTTCGCGTAAATTCCTTTGCAACATAACCCATATCGAGAGCTCCCCATTTTGATCAGTATTACGATTTTCATAAAACGTAATATTATTAAGCAAAATAGGTGCCATCTTTAAGGTGCATCAGATGAGTTAAGAAGACGAGGGAATTAAAGTTTCATGTAAATACACCCAATAACATTTTTTATCTTCTACTTTAATGCAGGCCGTAGAGGTACGCACTGTCTCGGTTTCATCAGTTTGCTGATGTTCCTGATATTGCACCCAACAATAATTTTCAAATTCGTATAAAGCTGTACTCTTAATAATGTCGATTTTTAAAGAAGGCTTCTTCCCGATATTCTGGCTAAATAAACTATTCACTTCGGCTAAACCAATACTCTGACCCTGAACCGTAACCATCTTAAAATTTTGATCAAAGCTATCTAAAAGCGGGCTCAGACTTTGCTCTGCATTTTTTCCTGTAAATACATTTTCTATTAAAACATGTAGGTCAATGACACTTTGAATGGCTTGATCCATTTGATTAGACATGATTTTTCTCCTTTAAAACCTTATCTTTCTTTTAGATAAACTAAAAAGTATGTAAGTTAAGGGAAGATAAGCTATTTTATATAAATAGACAATTCTGTCTGTTTTTTATAAAATATCGATGATTATGACTCAGTTTTTACAATAATGATGTCCCATAAAATATTTCAAATTTTAGAGAGTTTAGGGTTGGTCGCACAGAACCGCGTTCTTCATGTGCAATTTTCCAACACATCATTAAACAATCAAGTTTTCTTACAACGCATTGAGGGCGAACATACGCTCAACCAAGGTAGCGTTGCTGAGTTGCTGTGTCTATCGACCAACGCACATATTGCATTAAAACAATTTATTGGCTGTCAGGTTGCCGTCGATCAAGTCACTGACATGGGGCAGTTTTTTAGAACTACGGGCATTATTACCGAAGCAAGCCAAGGGCAAAGTGACGGCTCACTCACCATTTATAATCTCACCTTAAAAGACCCGACTACACTCTGGCATAAACGCCGTAATAGCCGCGTGTTTATGAACAAAAGCGTGCGCGATATTAGCGAAATTCTGTTTAAAGAATGGCAGGGTAAAAGCCCGTTATTTGCCGCAAGCTTAACCCTCGACACATCTGGTTTAAGCAAAGACTACGATGTGCGTCCATTTGTGATGCAGTCTAACGAAAGCGATTATGACTTTTTAACCCGTTTGTGGCGTAGTGAAGGCATTAACTGG
>NZ_JEXG01000091.1:0-2191 GCF_000581275.1 Acinetobacter sp. 809848 | reverse complement strand
AAAGGCGGGCACTGCATCAATTTTGCATAAGCCCTATAGCCGATACGTATACGAGTAGGCGGGCAATCGGTTCTTTTTGAGTAGTATTCAATGAGTGAGTTCAGTTCTTGTAATAAAGTTTGCTGTTCCATCATACATACTTAACAATTAGATGACTTAAGCATAATAGACTTAGTCGTTTAGCGGAATATGCCTTTAAAATGTACAGCTATATAAATTGTGATGTAGTTCTCTAAAACACATATTTTATGTATGAAGTTTGTTTAGGAGAGATTTTGGATGTTTCTTTAATCGGATTGTCACAAAGAAAGGTTAATTTAAAGTCATAACAAAAATTGATGAAGATTGTTGCGAACAATAAAATCAAAAGCAATTTTCACAGACGTGGTCGTGAGGTAATTAGGGCTAATTCGAAAGAGTTGGCTTTTTTGTTTTAGTGCATTTGCTTAGATCAAGATGTCCTTTATTAACATTCAATTGCAAATTATCAAGTTCTAATATGGAACTTCATTTTTTAAGTAGATAAAAATAAAGGATCTTAAAAATGTTAATCTCAAGCGATAGATTACCAAAGAGTTTTAAAGACAAAGCCAATCAAAAGGTTGCCAAACTTTCAGGCTCATTGTTGGGAGCTGTTACACCAGAACGACAAGCAACATTGCCAAAAGAGTTTGAACTCAGTCCTCATACGCTTTATAAGCGCTTTGGTAGTACACATTACGGGGTCATGATTCCTGACTTACCTGAACCATTTCGATATTTATCTTGGGCTTCGGTATTAGGTTATGTTGGATTTACGATTACAGATACCAACTATCAAATGTCTAAAGATGGAAAAGGGGATACAGCTTCTTTGGTACATGGAACAGCATTATCGACAACGCCTGAGGCCTACAGGACATTTTCAATCAAAAATGATATCAAGTTTAACCAAACTCCTTTCGCTATTAATTTTGACAATCAAAGTGTCATGCATGAGGATGGTGATGAATTTATATTAATTACTAAAAGAGAAGATTTAGAACTAGAACTTCATTTAAAGCCTACCAAAGCTATTTCATGGTTTGCCTATAGTAATTTTTATAAGCATTTTAGTGTCTTGATGCATTATGACGGCTACATTAAACAAAAAGGCAATAGTGAGAGTATTAAAGGGCTTTGTACGCTTGAGTCTTGGAAAGCTGTAGCGACCTCAATGCTCAAAAACAAATGGTTAGTTGAGAATATTCAACTTCCTGTAAAAGTCTTTAGCTATCAAGTTATTAATATTGACCATGAACAGCAGTTATTACTGGCTTTTATTTGCTATGAAGACCAACCCATTTTGACTTCTGTTTACTACCGTCATATTGATGGAACATCAATTCAATACAACGGAGATATACTTTTTGAAGTAACCAGTCTTCAAGAAGAACCACAGATTACACCTGATGGTTTTCCAATGAATTTACCAAATACTTTTCGCTGGGTTGCTTATCACAATAATCAAAAGGTTCTAGATATTTCAGCACATGTAGACACTCCCTATTGTTTTGGATTGGCTGCTGGTTTCGTTTCTTCATATACATGGCAAGGCGAATTCTATGAACAGCCATTAGTAGGAAGGGGTTATCTGGAATATATTGACAGAAGATAAAATCGTTTTAAAACTTAGTTGTTTATCTATAGCTTCAAGCGAACTAGAAAATATCTGTTTTATAAACTCAATTTAACAATAGATTTTAATTATTTATCCTTACTTTTTAATGATCTATTTTAAAACAGATGTCATTTTGTGTGCTTGACTGAAATAGGGTTGGGCACTATCCTTTGCCTGCTGACCTACATTGTCAGCCGGCTTTGACAGGCTGATTTAGACCGCATCAGAATTATTTCTTCTGAGGAATAGTTTTGTGTGTAAGCTTCTCGTCTCCTCCCGTTGCGGTAGGACGGGAGAGGGACACCTTCGGGTGTGCTGGCGTCTAACCAGTCTGTCAACCTTCTCTCGTTCTGCCACCATAATTATTTGACAGTAATTCGGTAGAACTTCTTTAGACATGAGGAGTCCTCTATGCGTACTAATTCTTTTTCTTTATTGGCTTTTGCCAAATTCTCTCTACCCATACCGCTTAAAAAGTCTTTAAAACGATGTAATCGACTTTAGGTTTCTACATCTTAAGAATCTTTACGACTAAAACATAGCAACAATAAA